>NZ_KV788496.1:0-34379 GCF_001807295.1 Corynebacterium sp. HMSC06C06 | reverse complement strand
AAGTCGATGTGGTCTTCGATCACCTGGGACCAAGAAAACGAAAAGAAGGCCTGACCCCTCAATCGGAATCAGACCTTCTTGGCGTTATTTATTTAGGCAGAAGCCTCAACTGCAGCCTGCTCAGCCGGAACGATGTTCACGATGCGGCGGTTGCGCTTGATAGCGAACTCAACAGCGCCTGCCTCGAGTGCGAACAGGGTATCGTCGCCACCGCGACCAACGTTCTCACCTGGGTGGAACTTGGTGCCGCGCTGACGCACGATGATCTCGCCGGCCTTAACCTGCTGACCACCGAAGCGCTTGACACCGAGACGCTTGGACTCGGAATCGCGACCGTTGCTGGAGCTGGAAGCACCCTTCTTGTGTGCCATGTGGTTTTCCCTCCTTCAGGGATGTAATAGCCGGTTAAGGCTTACTTGATACCGGTGATCTTCAGAACGGTCAGCGGCTGACGGTGGCCCTGACGCTTCTTGTAACCAGTCTTGTTCTTGTACTTCAAGATGTCGATCTTCGGGCCCTTGCCCTGCTCGACGATCTCAGCGGAGACGGAGACCTTCTCGAGGTCAGCAGCCTTTGCCTTAACGGTGGCGCCATCGACGAGCAGAACCGGGGTGAGAGCTACGGACGCACCCGGCTCACCCTCGATCTTCTCGACCTTGACGAGGTCACCTTCAGCAACCTTGTACTGCTTTCCGCCGGTCTTGACGATCGCGTACATAGAGGGTTACCCCTTATCTAAACTCGGCTCAGAAGCAGCAGGGTGAGCCACTTCTGAATGGACAATTACTTATTGCGTTTATACCTGGCGCTCACCTGCAGGAGCCCGCGTGAAATCCGCGACCCGACCCGCCGAGGCGCATTCGTGGTCTAAACAGCGACTGTCAAAGACTACCCCGCCACGGGCAGAAAATACAAACCGCGTATTTTCTGCCCCGCGTGGCGTTGACCTACTTTGCGCTGCGCCGTGCTACGCGGCGTCGCCCGCGTGTTCCCACCTTCGGGGTTTCGGCCGCCTCTGGCTTCTTGTCTGCTTTCTTGGCGACCTTTGCCTTTTCCTTGGGCTGAGCTGCGCTTTCCGACGTCTCCCCTGCCCCATTCTGGGGTGTCTTCCGGGCGACGACCTTACGCACAGCACGCTTGCGACCACGGCGGATTACCTTAGTTTCCTCTGTCGGCGTTTCCTCTGTTTTCACCTGCTCGGCTGCAGCCTGTGGAGCCTTAACTGTGGTGTGGCGAACTGCCCTGCGGCGACCGCGCGCACGCCTAGCTGCCGCCTTTGGTTTATCCTCTGCCCTCTGCTCCGGCTTCGCTTCCTCGGAGTGGTGCTCAGCCGGCGATAGAAAGTCCTGCGGCTGCGGGCGGTGATCCGAACGCGAGTTGCCACGGGTGCGACGCTTACGACGCGGGGAGGCCTCGAACTCAGCTACGGCTTCCTCGTAGGTCTGCTCAGACTTCCGCGGCTTGGACTTCTGCGGCTCGGACTTCTGCGGCTCAGACTTCTGGGACGCGTTGGTACGGGCGCTGCGACGGCGGCCACGGCCGCGAGAGCGCTTTTCGCCCTCGCCTTCACGCTGCTCCTTTTCTTGATTTTCAACCTGCGCTTCTACCTGAGCTTCCTCGTCGGCGACGTAGGAGTTGAACTCGGCGACGTCGTCAAGCTCAGCTGCATTATCGGCAGCTGCATAGCCGATGCGGGCGATATCATCCGCGGAGTCCTGTTGCTCCTTGTATGTGTGGCCCTCTTGGCGGTTAGAACGGCGGGAGCGGCGGCCGCGGCGCTGCTTGCGGTTGTTCTCCTGAGAATCGTTGTGCTCGCGCTTTTCGTCTTTGTCATCGTTGACAATAATGCCGGCGACGAGATCCTCGATGGAGGTCTTCTGTTCCTCATGAGACTCAGCGTCGTTCGAAGCTGCCGCGCGGGCTTCCTCGGCTTCCTCGTGGCGGTGCATGGCCACGGCAGCTGGGTGCTGCTGGGGATCGTGTTCTGGCTTGCGGCGCTCGCGACGCGGACGACGACCCTTGTGTTCGTGGGCGTCATTTTCCTGCTCTTCATCCACTGGGTACTCGTGGATGATGATTCCGCGTCCGTGGCACGCCTCGCACTCAGTGGAAAAGGTCTCGATGAGGCCAGTGCCCAGGCGCTTACGGGTCATCTGTACCAGGCCCAAGGAAGTGACCTCCGAGACCTGGTGGCGCGTGCGGTCACGGCCAAGAGCCTCCTTGAGGCGGCGCAGGACCAGCTCCTGGTTTTCAGGCAGGACCATGTCGATGAAGTCGACGACGATCATGCCGCCCAAGTCACGCAGGCGCATCTGGCGCACAATTTCCTCGGCTGCCTCCAGGTTGTTGCGGGTGACAGTCTCTTCGAGGTTGCCGCCGGAACCGGTGAACTTGCCGGTGTTGACGTCGATGACGGTCATCGCCTCAGTGCGGTCGATGACAAGCGTGCCGCCAGACGGCAGCCACACCTTACGGCTGAGCGCCTTGTGCAGCTGCTCGTCGATACGGTAGGTCACGAAGGCGTCCTCGCCACCGTGCTCGCGGGCGTCGTACTTCTCCACGCGGTCGGCCAAGTCGTGGGCCATGGAATCAACGTAGGCGCTGACGGTGTTGTAGGAACGGCGACCATCAACGATGAGCTTGGTGAAGTCCTCGTTGAAGAGGTCACGGACGACCTTGACCAGCAGGTCCGGCTCTTCGTAAAGGGTGACCGGCTTGGCGCCCTTGGTGGACTTCTCATGATCGGCGCGCTTGGTGATGTCCTCCCACAAGTTGTGGAGACGGTTCACGTCAGTTGCGATTGCTTCCTCTGACACGTTCTCCGCAGCGGTACGGATGATGGCGCCGCCGTCACCCGGGATAACGCGCTCGAGGATGCCCTTGAGGCGCTTGCGCTCAGGGACAGGCAGCTTGCGGGAGATACCTGCGCTGCGGCCACCTGGAACGTAGACCAGGTAACGGCCTGCCAGGGAAATCTGGGTGGTCAGACGTGCGCCCTTGTGGCCGATTGGATCCTTAGCCACCTGAACCAGGACTTGGTCACCGGACTTGAGTGCGTTTTCGATCTTGCGTCCGCGTCCGCCAAGGCCCGCGGCACGCCAGTCCACCTCACCGGCGTAGAGGACGCCGTTGCGTCCCTGTCCGATGTCGATGAAGGCAGCCTCCATGGAAGGCAGGACGTTTTGTACGCGGCCCAGGTAGATGTTGCCAATGAGCGAAGCTTGCGCCTCGGTGGTGACGAAGTGCTCGACGAGGAGGTCATCCTCGAGGACGCCAACCTGGGTGATGATGCCGGCGCCGTCGGTGCGCTCCTTGTCGCGGACGACCATAGTGCGCTCAACAGACTCGCGACGTGCGAGGAACTCTGCCTGGGAGACGATGTGCTGACGCACGCGGCCCTTCTCGCGCAGCTCTGCGCGACGGCGACGCTGCGCCTCAATGCGGGTAGAGCCCTTGATTGCCTTTGGCTCTTCGATGAGCTCTGGCTCATCGGTGTTGGTGCGGGCGTCTTGGCGTGAATCACTGCCGCCGCGACCACGGGAGGTACCACGGCTGCCACGACGGCGTCCGCCACCGCGGGATTCTTCCTTGTGAGAGTCGTCGTCTTCGCGGTCCTCGCGGTCGTCGCGACTGTCTTCGCGCTGCGCACGCGGCGCTGGCTTCTCAAGCTTCGGCGCCATGAAGATCGGCGCGAAATCGTAGACTTCCGGCTCGTCGTCCGGCATCGGGGTGATGACTGGGGCGTAGTCGTCCTCGTCGAAGTCATCACCGGCCTCTACGAGGGCTTCATGCAGCTTCTCGACGTCGACAGTGCCCGTGTCCTGCTGAACCTCACGGCCCTGGTACGTCTCACGGTTCTGGTACTCCTCACGCTGCTCTTCGGCGGCGTCGACAAGCTCTGCCTCGACTTTCTCCTCAATCTGGGAGATCTCGTTCTCGACATTCTTGCGAACGCGGTTGCGCAGCTTCTCGTCAGCAGTGGGGTCTTCCGTCTGCTCCTGAGCAGCCTTCTTGGTGGATTTCTTGACCGCGCGCTTCGTGGTCTTCTTGGCTGGTGCTTCTGCAGCAGCGTCAGTGTCCTTGGCCAGAGCGGCCTTGGCGATGATGGCGTCGAAGACTTGGCCAATCTCTTCTGGGGTCAGCGAGGACTGAGCGGCCTTCTTAACTCCGAGCTCTGCGTACTCGGCAGCGAGCTCTTTGGAGCTCAAACCGATTTGTTTGGCTACCTCGTGGAGGCGGGTCTTCGCGGCGAAGCTGGCCCTGTCAACTTTTTGGGCAAATGCTGCCGCCGCGGAGAGCGGGTTTTCAGTTGTAGTTTTTGTGTTTTCGTTCTTCTTGGTTTCAGTCTTTTTAGTCGCCATGCGGTGACGTTCTCCTGACAAATCAGCGGCACAATCCCCGGGCGCAGGCAACAAGATTTCTGTAACTGTTGTTTCAAACGTCTACTCGTTACCGCCGCCGCACGAGGGAACCGGAATGTATGGTGCGTTATTTAGTTTTCTTCCGTCCATTCTGGCACAACTTTGCTCTCGTCTGTGCTTTGCCGAACGCTCTTGTGATCTATCCTGTTGCCCATGGCGGAAATTGATGAGCGCACTGAGGGGCCCGAGGAAGGCGCAGACGCCACTGCGGAAGTCGCCAAACCTGTGGACACACCGCACACAGTGGCGCAGGCACGAGCGCTTAATGAACCATCAATCAAAGATTTGTTCATCACGAGCGTTCCCCTGTCGCTGGCCTTTGCGCTCTCAAGTTCCGATCTTCCGCATTACCCCGGCCAGTATGTGTTGGTAGGTATTTGCATCGTCTTGACGGTTGCCGCGGGCATAAACGTTGTTCGCAAAAAGCCGAAGCTCATTCAGGCCGCGCCCGAAGAATTCAAGTCGGGCGACTACTCTTCGCTTGCGTACATCGGGCCGTTTCTTCCCATTGCACTGCCACCCGTCCTGTGGGGCATGGACGATCTCGGGCTCCTCCCAGATGTGACCGTCTCCCCTATCCTTTTGAGCGTCGTGAAGGCAATCTACTTGGTCCCGGCCTTCTCCCTAGGCGCGTGGGCAAGTCTGAATGGCCCCTACCGCGTGGGGCGCAGGAGGATCCGCAAGACTTTGGAGTCCACTTCGCTTGAGGGAATCACTGTCACCACGCTCGATGCAGTGACAAAGCATGCAGACATCATTTCGTGTCTTGTGGCCGCAGGTGCGGTGGAGGGAAACATGGTGACCGCGGCACGCCTCACCAAACTGTTGGGTGTCACGCCAGCATTGGAAGAGCGCCTACGCGAGCTGGAAAAGGTCGGCGTGGTGAAGCTGCGCGGTGTGCGCCATTCCGATAACACTCGCACGTGGGATGTCACGCTGACCGAGTTGGGTGTGCGGAGCATGTATGAGGCGCGGAGGCGTTAGCCGAGGCTAGGAGCTGGTTGGCGACTGCGGAGTCTGCGGCTACTGGGGCCGCTAAGGCTTGGGCCGCGCATTTTGCCAAATAGTGCGCTGAAATGGGGTGGTTTTGGCGGCATATTTGGCAAATTGCGCCAACGCGGTGCAAATACGGCATCAGCGAAAGAGAAAGCGAAGGAGAAGGGGCGCCAAGCACGAGTAAAGCCCGCACTCGCCAAGCGAGTGCGGGCTAAAAGCTAGATGCTTTACAGGTTCGGGAACCAGATGGAGATCTCGCGCTCTGCGGACTCTGGGGAGTCGGAACCGTGGACGACGTTCTCGCCAACGGTCAGAGCGAAGTCACCGCGGATGGTCCCCGGGGTGGCCTTGGAAACTGGGTCGGTGCCGCCGGCCAGCTGACGCCACGCCTCGATGGCGCGCTCGCCCTCGACAACGCCGGCAACGAGCGGTGCGGAGGTGATGAAGTCAACGAGCTCGCCGAAGAATGGCTTGCCCTCGTGCTCTGCGTAGTGCTTCTTAGCGGTAGCCTCGTCTGCAACGCGCAGATCCATAGCAACCAGCTTGAGGCCCTTGCGCTCGATGCGGGCAATGATCTCGCCGATGTGGCCGTTCTTAACGCCGTCCGGCTTGATGAGAATGAGTGTACGTTCAGTCATGGGTGACATAGTACTAAAGCAATGGCGCATCGTCTTGCGCTAGGGGGTTTAAGTGAGCTGTCGCACGATTTCCTCGGCGTGCTCGTATCCCACCCCTTTAAACCACAGCTGAACTTGCTTGACCGCCGTGCCAAACTGACCGTTGTCAAGCAGGCGGCGAAGCTCCTCACGCTGGGATTCGTCAAGGTCTTCCACAGAGACCGCAGCGGCTGGCTTAGCCGATTGCATAAGCCCCAGAACGAGGAACACGGCTGCAGCAACGAGGGCCACGAGGGGCGCCCACGGCTGGCCGGTCATGGCACGCAAGATGAGGGCAGCGATGCAGCCCAAGGCCGCCAATGCGAAGTAGAGATAGCGCATGGTTGCTCAGTTTACGGCGAGACTAGCCGCGGTGCTGCGGGAGCGTGGCGTCGCCAGCAAAGAACTTGGGACCAATCCACAGCATCACGTAGACCAAGGCCACGAGGACGGGGACCTCTACCAAGGGACCCACCGTACCAGCGAGGGCTTGGCCGGAAGCCGCGCCAAAAGTGCCAATGCAGACGGCGATGGCCAGCTCGAAGTTGTTGCCGGCGGCAGTGAAGGACACGGCAGCCGCCTGCGCGTAGTTCATGCCGCTTAGCTTGGCCGTCACCAGCGCCACGCTAAACATCACCACGAAGTAGAGGAAGAGTGGAATTGCCACCTTCACCACGGACCATGGTTCAGAGGAGATCTGCTTTCCTTGCAGGGCAAAGAGCAGGACGATGGTGTAGAGCAAGCCGATGAGAGCCAGCGGCGAGATGCGTGAGATGAAGACGTCGTTGTACCACTGACGCCCCTTGAACTTCTCCCCCAGGATGCGGCTGAGCACGCCTGCCAGCAGGGGGATACCGAGAAATAACAGAACTGAGGTCACAATCGCCCAAAAGCTGAACTCGGCGGAGGTGGTTTCAAGGCCCAGCCAGGAAGGAAGAATGTGGAGATAAAACCAGCCCATGACACCAAACATGAAAACCTGGAACACGGAGTTGATGGCCACCAGCACTGCGGTGGCTTCGCGGTCGGCACAGGACAGATCAGTCCACACCAAGACCATGGCGATACAGCGGGCAAGGCCGACGATGACGAGGCCGGTGCGCAGCTCGGCGTCGTTAGGCAGGAACAGCCACGCCAGGGTGAACATCACCAGCGGGCCCACCAGCCAGTTGAGAATGAGCGAGACCGTCATCAAGCGCTTGTCGGCCGCGATTTCAGCAGCCTTGTCATAGCGAACCTTGGCCAGCGGCGGGTACATCATGACGAGGAGGCCAAACGCGATGGGAATGGAGATGCTGCCTACCTTGACGCTATCGAGGGCGTCGGAAAGCCCCGGCGCGGCATTGCCTAACAGAAGACCGAACCCCATCGCGAGCAAGATCCACAACGGCAGGAAGCGGTCAAGAATTGACAGTTTCACGGACATTTTCTCCGCGGCTTGAGTGGTCACAGCTTACCTTTCATATCGATTCCTATCGATATGAAAGGTAAGCCGTTCTATCGACAGTCGTCAATATATAATGGGTGCATGCCCTCCCCCAACCAAGAATGCTGCGCACTGGGCGCGAATCCGCTAACTGCCGAAGAAGCGCAGAAGTACGCCCAGCTATTCAAAATATTGGGCGACCCCGCCCGCCTAAGCCTGCTTTCCCAGCTGGCCACGGAAGGCTGCGGACCAGTCAGTGTCAATGACCTCACCAAATCTAGCGGGCTCAGCCAGCCCACCGTATCCCATCACCTAAAGAAACTCACCGAGGCCGGACTGCTCACGAAAGAACGCACCGGCCGCACCGTCACCCATACAGTTGTGCCCGCAGCCTTTGCAGAGCTGCGGGCAGTGCTCGACCTAGGTTAGTCGCTCCAGCCGGCACAAACAGCGGCACCCACAGCCCCCTCCACCAAATGGAACTTATGCAATTTCCGTAAAGGTACCCCTTTGCGCCACCCCCACCTCACACTAAGGTTAGGTTTACCTACGTTAGGTGTGCTTAATTTATTCACGCCAGTGAGATCCATTTTCGGCTCTTCCCACTGACACTTAAATTTTCATCTTCGTTCTCTCCCAAGGAGGATCAATGACTTCTCGCCGTGGCACACTTCTCGCCGCACTAGTGACAGCTTCTCTTATTCCGCTTGCGCCACCCGCGCTGGCTATCCCCGCCACGGACGGCCACCTGACCTGGGGAATCCGCGCCAGCTTCAACAACTACACCGGCGGTGCCACCTTGGTCAAAGATGGCGCCACGCGCAAAGGCAACGCTTTCGAATTCGAACTAACCGACCTCACTGTCGATAAGGCAGCGAAGCGAACCGAAGCGCAATTCAACGGCACGGTGGTCTACCGAAAGTACTGCAAAAACGCATCGAACCCGCTCGAAGGCCACTGCGACCTCGATCTCCACTTCGAGGATCCCAAGGTTGTGCTCTCTCCGGAAGAGTCGTATCTCGAAGCGACGGTCAGCTCACGCCAATACCTCTCCGGCACTACCTTCGCCCCTGAAAAGCCGGTAAAAATTGCGAAGCTCCAACCTCAATCGGCAACGCTGCGAGAAGCCAACGGCCGCGTCGATTGGTCGAATATTGCATCGACGCTAACCCCCGAGGGAAACACCATGTTCAGCAAGTTCTACACTGACGGCGAAGGCCTCGACCCAGTCTCCTTGAGCTATGCCGGTGAGGCCGCTCCGCTCAATACGTCTGGACCAACGCTGTCTACCGCGCAATGGGACTCGAAGGCAAAGTACGACGATGGCGTTCACCAGCTTTTTGAAGCCGGCCAGAACATCATCGTCTCCATGCCCAACGGACACGGTTTTGCGCTCCTCAACTCGGAGCTTAAAGAGCTCGCTTCCCGCCCCGCAGCCACGACCGACCGCAACATCGTGACCTTCGATTCCCAGCATTCGGTGCTTTACTACGGCGAGGGCTACGACTTGAAGGCAGTGGACGTCACCGCTGATTCATTGTCCGAGCCACGCACCGTCTTCACTGCTTCCCAGCCCATCTACGCCGTGGGATACCACCCAGAGACTGACACCGTAGCCGCAGTAGCTACCGGCAAGGATTATTCCTTTACCAGCGCAACTTTGGTCACCGGTACCAAAGGTTCGTTCCACGAAGCAGAGCTTCCCGACGCCGCGCAGCTCTTTGGCGATACCCCAGCTTCCGGCGGCGACGGCGCATGGGGCAATATCATTAGCACCAAAGACAACGCGGAACTCGTCCCCATGGAAGATGGAACTTTCTTGTACAACGGTGCCGTTGACATCATGCTCGACAACGAGGACAAATCCGCGAAGGGACTGCTCTATTCAATCAAGCCCTCCGCTACTGAGGTCGGTGACCGAGCAAAGTTTATGAAGGGCTCACGCCACGGCGACAACACTTTGTACATGAACTCATTGGTTAGCGATGGCTCCACCATCTACCGCTTCGACAAGAATCCGAACCGGGCCTCCGCCGTGGCACAGATCCTGCGCTACGATGCTGCCCACCGCGATGTAGTAGCCGTAACCGAGCCCACGCGCTCAGTGCTCCCGGGCTGGGCGTCGCTAGCTTTCGACGCCGAAGGCACGCCGATTCAACAAAATGGCGCAACAGGGGATCTCAACTGGCTCAAGCCGGGAACGTTTGAGACCACTGCTTCCTTCACCCTTCCAAACGGCCGCGAAACAACCAACGTGGCCAATGGTTCATTCATCGCCCGCAAGGACGGAGCCATTTTTGTCCCCACCCTCGATGAATCGCGCGGAGATTATGAGGAGTATTATGTGCTGCGCCGCGTGGATACTGCGGCCAAAGAACAGACCCCGCAGCCAACACCTCCGACTGAAAGCTCCCCGCAGCCGGTACCTCCGACTGAAAGCTCCCCGCAGCCAACACCTTCAGAAAAGCCCAAGAAGCCTTCGCCTTCCTCTTCAGCAGGGACTCCCCTCGCAGTACTGCTAGGCCTCTTTGCGGCAATCGCCGTTGCAGTCGGTGCTATCAAGCCGCTGCACTCATTCCTTCTCCAGGTCCAGCGAACGCTGGGGCTTTAACCAGATAAAGCCTGGTTATACAAGCAAAAGACGTCCTGCGTGAATCCCTGAAGGACAAGTAGGACGTCGTCTGTGCTTAAACTCGCAACACTTAACTCGACTTATTGAGGTGCTGGGTAGTGAGGTAGCCGCGCTTCATGCGCTCGACGATGATGCCGCGCATGTAGGAGGCCATCAGCCACAGCAGGCCGAAGATTATCATGATGGCGGCGATGGACCAGTGGATCATAAATCCTAAGACGATTGCCAGCACGTGCAGCGCAATCATGGCGTTGACAATCCACGGCTTGTTCATAAACGCGAAGCTCACCAAGAGAATCACGGCCATGCCGATGACCACCGAGTAATTGAAAGGTGTCCACAAGGTGCCGTCATAGAGCTTGTAGAGCAGCGGCAACGCGAGTACCAGCGTGAGCAGCTCCATGGTCAGGGAGCTGGCCACAACCATTCCGCCGAACTGCTTCAGCGGGTCCTTGACCGGGGCCTCACCTAGGCCAAGGGGGCTGATTTCCTCAGCGGGGACACTGTTGGGCACCCTGTTGGGCACACTGTCGCGGCGAGAGTCACTCATGCGGGATCCTTTCCAAACATCGCGCGGGCGTCGCCAGCGGTGACGACTGAACCCGTGATGACGATACCTGAGCCGGACTGAACTTCCGCGTCCTCCGCAAGCTCCACTGCTTGCGCGTAGGCGCCGGGCAGATCAGGCTCCACGTAGACGCGCTCCTCGCCGAAGATATCGCGAGCAAGTTCCGCAAGCTCATAGGCATCACGTGCACGAGGTGAAGAATTCTGCGTGATCACTACCTCCGTCAGGTAAGGCTCCAACGCGGTGAAGATGCCTTCGGCGTCCTTGTCCTCGAAGATGCCGAGCACGCCGATGAGACGTGCGAAGTCGAAGTCGCGATCCAGTGCCGCACCCAACGCCTTGGCGCCGTGCGGGTTGTGGCATGCATCGATGAAGGTCGTGGGGCTGGTGCGCACGCGCTCTAGGCGGCCGGGCGAAATAGCCTTGGCAAACCCAGTGCGCACGGTGGCAATATCGAGCGGTTTGCCAGACGATGCCCCGAAAAAGGCCTCGACCGCAGCCAGCGCCACGCCCGCATTCTTGGCTTGGTGCTCGCCGTGCAGCGGCAGGAAGACGTCCTCGTAGAGGCCGCCCAAGCCCTGAATGTTCAGCTGCTGGCCGCCGACCGCGATGCGGGACTCCAGCACGGCGAACTCGCTGCCGGAGCGCGCCACACCCGCGCCGACCTCCACCGCGCGGTTCAGGATCACCGTCATGGCTTCCTGCTCCTGCTCGGCGATGATGGCGATGTTCTCACGCGGGGCCAACACATCGTCCGCATCGACGTCGCGTGCCTTGATGATGCCGGCCTTCTCACCCGCGATCTCGGCGAGGGTATCGCCTAGGTAGTCGGTGTGGTCCAAGCCCACCGGCATGATGACGGAGACCTCGGCGTTGACCACGTTGGTGGCATCCCAGGTGCCGCCGAGGCCGACCTCGACCACGGCGACGTCGACAGGCGCATCAGCGAAAGCCGCATAGGAAATCGCCACGAGCACCTCAAACTTGGACATCAGGATGTCGGACTGCGCGTCCACCATCTCCACATAAGGCTTGATCTCATTCCAGATACGCACGAAGTCACGCGGGTGAATCGGGCGGCCATCGATGCCTATGCGCTCGGTGACCAGCTGTAGGTGCGGGCTCGTCACCAATCCGACGCGGCGGTGGAAGGCACGCAGCAAGGAGTCGATCATGCGGGAAGTCGAAGACTTGCCATTCGTGCCCGCGACGTGGATGACCTGGAAGGACTTCTCCGGGTTACCCAGCAAATCCATCAACGCCTGGATGCGTTCCAGACTCGGAGCGATCTGGGTTTCGGGCGCGCGGGCGTTGAGCTCGGCGTCGACAAGCGCTAGCGCTTCCAGTTCCTCCGGGCTGACCTCGATGGGAGCGGCTTCCTCGTACTCGTCTGCCGCGCCCATGCCGAGGTTGAGCTGCAGGCCGGACTCCGTGATCTCCACGGGTCCGCCCTCAGTGCCCTCCTGCAGGGCGTCGACGAGTTCGTATTCCTCGCGATCTTCTCGCTTGCCCACTACTTAAGTGCCTCCAAGCGTGCGGTGATGCGGTCGACTTCTTCCTGTGCCACCTGCTGGCGGGTGCGGATCTTCTCCACGACCTCGTCCGGAGCCTTGGCTAGGAAGGACTCATTAGCCAGCTTCTTGCCGGTCTGCTCGAGCTCCTTATTTGCCTTGGCCAGATCCTTTTCCAGGCGCTTGCGCTCGGCCTCGACGTCGACTGCGCCGGAGGTATCCAGTGCGACCTCGACGGTGCCCTGGGACAGGCGAACCTCGATGGAGGCGGACGCGGTGAAGCCCTCTTCCGGCACGGTGGTATTGGCCAGGTTGCGCACCAAGTTCTCCTGACCAGCCAGGTCAACGGAGGCGAAGTCCAGGCGACCAGGAACCTTCTGGGAAGGCTTCACGCCCTGATCAGAGCGGAAGCGGCGCAGCTCGGTGATGAGCTTGTCGGCGTCCGCGATACGGCGTGCGGCAACCTCGTCGGTGGCCACGCCACCGTTGGTATCAGCCGCGGTTGGCCACGGGGCAATCACGATTGACTCGCCGCCGGTAAGTGCCTTCCACAGGACCTCGGTGACGAAAGGCATGGTCGGGTGCAACAGGCGCAGGACGACGTCGAGGACGCGGCCCAAGACGATCTGGGTGTTATGGCCGGTCAGCCGCTCTGCGTCTGACGTATCTGCCGAATCGACGTCGCGCGGAATCTGGGACTTGGCAATCTCCAGGTACCAGTCACACAGCTCATCCCAGATGTAGTGATAGAGCAGCTCATTAGCCTTGGAGAACTGGTAATCGTCCAGGTAGGCGTCAAACTTGACGCGCACCTCTTCGGCGCGGTCCAGGATCCAGCGGTCGGCGTCGGTCAGCTCCTCGCGGGCCGGCAGCTCCGCCACGCCAGCGCCGTTCATGAGCGCGAACTTGGTGGCGTTGAACAGCTTCGTGGCAAAGTTACGCGAAGCCGCAGCGGCGTCGGAGCCCAGCGGCAGGTCGACGCCCGGGTTGGCGCCACGGGCCAGGGTAAAGCGCAGGGCATCCGCACCATAGTCGCGTACCCAGTCCATCGGGTCGATGCCGTTGCCCAGGGACTTCGACATCTTGCGGCCCTGCTCATCGCGGACGAGGCCGTGTAGGTAAATGTCGTGGAAAGGAATCTGCGGGCGGCCATCGCGCGCGGAGCCATCACCAGCGTTGAGCAGCTCTGGGGTCTGGACGCCAGCGAAGGTGCCGAACATCATCATGCGCGCAACCCAGAAGAACAGGATGTCGTAGGCAGTGACCAGCACGTTTGTTGGGTAGAACTTCTCCAGGTCCGGAGTCTTTTCCGGCCAGCCCAGCGTGGAAAATGGCCACAGTGCGGAGGAGAACCAGGTATCCAGAACGTCTGGATCCTGCTCGTAGCCTGCTGGCGGCTCCTCGTCAGGGCCGACGCAGACGATATCGCGGGTGGTGTTGCCCTCGGCGTCGGTGGTCTCCGGGCCGTACCAGATCGGGATGCGGTGGCCCCACCACAGCTGACGGGAGATGCACCAGTCGTGCATGTCGTCGACCCACTCGAAGTAACGCGGCTCGAGGGAGGTCGGGTGAATCTTGGTATCGCCCTCGCGCACGGCGTCGCCGGAGTACTTGGCCAGCTTTTCTACCGCCACGAACCACTGCAGGGAAAGGCGCGGCTCGACCGGCTCGCCGGAGCGCTCCGAGTGGCCCACGGAGTGGACGTAGGGGCGGATTTCCTTGACGATGCGACCCTGTTCGCGCAGCGCCTCTCGGATCTCCACGCGTGCTTCCTCGCGAGTCAGGCCATCGAACTTGGTGCCGGTGTTCGCGATGTGACCGGTGGAGTCCATGATGGTCGGCATGTCCAAGTTGTGACGCAGGCCCATCTGGTAGTCGTTCGGGTCGTGGGCCGGGGTGATCTTCACAGCACCGGTACCGAACTCCATGTCCACGTAATCATCAGCGATGACCTTGAGCTTGAGATCCTCGCGGAAGGGGTGAGCAAACTCCTGTCCCACCAGGTCCTTGTAGCGCTCGTCATCAGGGTGGACGGCAATCGCGACGTCGCCAAGCATGGTCTCCACGCGGGTGGTGGCCACGATGAGGTGTGGCTCGTCGTCGTTTAGCGAGCCGTAGCGGATGGACACGAGCTCGCCCTCGACGTCCTTGTACACGACCTCAATGTCAGAGACCGCGGTCTCCAGCACCGGGGACCAGTTGACCAAGCGGTGTGCCTGGTAGATCATGCCGGCGTCGAAAAGCTGCTTAAAGATGGTCTGGACCGCGCGGGACAGGCCCTCATCCAGGGTAAAGCGCTCGCGGGACCAGTCCACGGAGTCACCAATGGCACGCATCTGCTTCTGGATGGTGCCGCCGTATTCTTCCTTCCATTCCCAGACCTTGGAAATGAATTCCTCACGCTCGTAGTCCCAGCGCTTCTTGCCCTCGGTCTCCTTGAGCTTGGCCTCGACCTTGGTCTGGGTGGCGATACCCGCGTGGTCGGCGCCCGGCAGCCACAGGGTGGCATAACCCTGCATGCGCTTGCGGCGAATGATGGAGTCGATGAGGGTGTGGTCTAGGGCGTGGCCCATGTGCAGCTGGCCGGTCACGTTGGGTGGCGGCAGCACGATGGAATAAGGCTCTGCCTCGCTGGTGGCATCCGGGGTGAAGTAGCCTGCTTCCACCCAGGACTCGTAAAGGTCCTTTTCTACCGCCTGCGGCTCCCAGGACTTCGGAAGCGCGTCAGCCCGGTTAGTGCCTATTAGTTGCTCTTTATCTACAGCGTTGTTCTGCTCAGTCACCCGGACAAGTCTACCCTGTCGGTCAACTGGCTTTTTCACCCCCATTGGGCGAAATTGGCACCGCGGGCGCCGACGACTGAATACATTGTCTGTCATGTCTTCACATCCTGGAACTTCCCCGGCGCGCCTGCGTACTCGTTTCTTTGCCAAGGCAAAGGCTAAGGGCGCACCCTTTTCTTGTTTGACCAGTTATGACTGCATGACAGCTGCGGTATTCGATGAGGCGGGAATCGACTTGCTTTTGGTGGGTGATTCCTTGGCCAACGTGGTTTTGGGCCGCGAGACCACGCTCTCGCTGACCATGGAGGAGATGATTCCGCTCACGCGCGCGGTGGTTGAGGCCACCTCCCGCAGCTTCGTGGTGGTGGATCTGCCTTTTGGTTCCTATGAGGAATCCCCGGCGCAGGCTTTGCGCTCGGCGGTGCGCATGCTGAAGGAGACGGGCGCGCAGGCGGTCAAGATTGAGGGCGGCAAGGAGATTGCGCCGACGATTTCCGCTTTGGTTGCCGCGGGCATTCCGGTGTGCGCGCACATCGGGTTCACCCCGCAGTCAGTGCATGCGCTGGGTGGTTTCGTGGTGCAGGGCCGTGGCGAGGCGGCGGGGCGTTTGCTTGCCGACGCCCAGGCTGTTGCCACCGCAGGCGCCTTCGCCGTGGTCCTAGAGATGGTTCCGGCTGAGCTCGCAGCGCAGGTGACCAAGGAGGTCTCCATCCCCACCATCGGCATCGGCGCGGGCAATGCCTGCGATGGGCAGATTCTGGTCTGGACCGATGCTTTTGGCATGGGCACGGGCAAGACGCCGCGCTTTGTGCGCCAGTACACGGACTTGCGCACCGTGCTTTCCGACGCCGCCCGCGCCTATGCCGCCGACGTGGCTGAGCGTAAGTTTCCAAACGAGGCAGAGTCCTTTAGCGACTCTGTGAAAGAAGGTTAAGTAACCGTGCAGGTATTCACTACTAAAAAAGAACTCGTTGAGTTTCGTGCGCAGCAGGATGGTCAACGCCGCAGCGTGGGTCTCGTGCCCACGATGGGCGCGCTGCATGCAGGCCATGGCTCGCTGATTGAGGCGGCGCGGGAAGCTAACGACGTCGTCGTGGTTTCAGTCTTTGTCAATCCGCTGCAGTTTAGCGATTTGGGCGAGTGCGACGACTTCCGGAACTATCCACGCAACGTGGAGGCAGACGCGGCCTTCGCGGAATCACTAGGCGCCGATGCTGTCTTCGCCCCGAGCGTGGAGGAGATGTACCCGAGTGGCACCCCGCTAGCGTGGGTACGCACCGGGGCCATGGGTGAGGTGCTGGAAGGCGCCTCTCGGCCAGGGCACTTCGACGGCGTGGCTACGGTGGTCTCGAAGCTGTTTAATCTGGTGCGCCCCACCCGCGCATACTTTGGGCAAAAGGATGCCCAGCAGGTAGCGGTGTTGCGCCGGATGGTCGCAGACTTGGACTTCCCCGTGGAGCTGGTGGCTGCGCCCATCGTGCGCGCAGCGGATGGCTTGGCTGAGTCGAGCCGCAACCAGCGCCTAAACGATGCCGAGCGGACGCAGGCACTTGCGCTCTCGCGCACCCTCTTTGGCCTGCGGGACGGCAAGTTCAACTCCGCGGAGGAAGCGTCCAAAGCCCTAGATGCAAGCGATGGTGTACGGGTGGATTACCTCACGGTGGTGGATCCACAAACGCTTAAGCCGGTGGACGTTAATGCCCGCCCGGCTCTAGCGCTGGTTGCCGCACACGTGGGCCCGGTGCGGCTTATCGATAATCTCGAGCTCTAGCCCTCTTACTTGAGAAGGTGCTGGACTGCCTCACGCTCGGAGCGCAGCTCCTCCACGTTGGCCTGGATGCGCTCCTTTTGGAAATCGCTGAGTTCCAGCCCCTGGACGATCTCCCAGGTTCCGTTCTTGGCCACGGTGGGGAAGCCGAAGATGAGGCCCTCGTCCACGCCATAAGAGCCGTCAGAGACTACGGCTGCGGTGCGCCAGTCTTCGGTGCCGTGGATCCAGTCATGCATGTGGTCCACCGCTGCGGAGGCAGCAGAGGCAGCGGAAGAGTGACCGCGCACCTCGATGATCTCTGCTCCACGGTTAGCCACCTTGGGGATCATCTCGCCGGTGTACCAGTCCTGATCCACTTCCTCGTTGACGTAGGTGAGATCTGGGAACTGGGTGGCGGAGTGGTTGCCCCATACAGCAACCTTGGTGAACTCAGCGGTGGGGCGGCTCGTCTTGAGCGAGAGCTGGCTCAGGGTGCGGTTGTGGTCCAGACGCATCAACGCGTTGAACTGGCTCGGGTCAAGGTCCGGCGCGCTGTTTGCTGCGATGAAGGCGTTGGTGTTTGCTGGGTTGCCCACGACGAGCACGCGGACGTCGCGTGCAGCGTTGTCGTTGATAGCCTTGCCCTGGACCGTGAAAATGGCACCGTTTGCCTCAAGCAAGTCGGAGCGCTCCATCCCCTTGGAACGCGGGCGTGCACCAACCAAGAAGGCAGCCTTGGTGTCCTTGAAAGCTACGTCCGGATCATCGGTGACGGTGATGCCGCGCAGAAGCGGGAAGGCGGAGTCGGCCAGCTCCATGGCAACGCCCTCTGCAGCGCCGACGGCCTGCGGGATCTCCAACAGCGCGAGCTCTACTGGGGTGTCCTTGCCGTAGACGTCGCCAGCAGCAATACGCCACAAAAGTGAGTACGCAATGTTGCCGGCTGCACCGGTGACGGTGATCTTCACTGGTTGATTAGCAGCCTGGGTCATGTTCAGTCCTCCTAAGGAAAAGCGGTGCCAGAAATGGCGTTCTTCAATCCCCACCCTAGCCCTCTTTTGCCCGAAAGTGTCGTAGACTACTCCCCTCTTTCGGAGTCATCCTTAATCACAATTTCCACCAAATCACCCCCGAATGTCCCGCAGTTCGCGACTTTATTTTCACTTGAATCTCGGAAATGTTTGTTTTTCGGCACTATAGGAGGAGGAAAAGAGGAGAATCTAGGAAAGATTCGTACTGACATAGGACATCAAGGACGTAAAAATTATGACCATGGACGCCACTGATTCGGCTTCGACCGATTCCGTCGGCACCGCCGAACTCTCAGGCTCCGTCGAGCGAGTCATCGACGTAGCCATCGAGCAGTTTTCTGAGTTGGGTTTTGCTGACGCAAAGTTGGACAATATCTCCCGCCTCGCTGGCATGTCCAAGCGCATGATCCACTACCACTTCGGCGACAAGAAGGGGCTCTACCAGCAGGCTCTGAGCACGGCCGCGCGGCGCCTCAACCCGCCGGCGGGTTCTCTCGACATTGATTCAGCCGTCCCGGTAGAAGGCGTCCGCACGCTCGTTGACTGGCTATTCAAGCAGCACGTTAAGCACCCTGAAGCAATCCGCATGATGACCATGGAAACCTCCACAGGTGCTTTGGAGGCGGGCCAGGCGCTCATCGACGTCTCTGAGGTCTCCTTGCACCTCGACAAGCTACTCATGCTGGGTCAGGATTCCGGTGCGTTCCGCCCGGGTATTTCCGCCAATGACATCTTCACGCTCATTGCGTCGCTAACGATGTACCGCGTAACCAACCGTTCAATGATGCAGAACCTGCTGGATATCGACATGCACAGCCCAGAAAACACCGAGGGTATGCACCGCATGGCGGTCGACGCAGTCTTGGCTTTCCTCACCGCAAACATCCCGGACTCGGGGTACAGCTCTTATCTGTCCACGGGAGCCTCGGTGGAAGACAACGACTCAATCCCACAAGATATCTACTCCAGCGACGAAGACCAGAGCAGGTCTGACATCTACACCTAAACCTTTGCTCTTTAGCTTTATGCCTAAGGGGCCGCAGATCTTAAGTGATCTGCGGCCCCTTAAAGCCATCTGCCCTTAGGCGGATTCCTTTTCAGCGTCGGTGTAGACAAAGCTTGGCTCATCTTCGCCCTTCACGCAGGCCTCGGTGATGTGGACCGCAGTGATGTCTTCGCGGTCAGGCAATTCGTACATGATGGGTACCAGCAGCTCTTCCATGATCGCGCGCAGACCACGTGCACCGGTCTTACGCTCGAGCGCGAGCTCCGCGATAGCACCCAATGCCCCGTCCTCGAAGACGAGCTCCGCGCCGTCCATCTCAAACAGGCGCTGGTACTGCTTGACCAGTGAATTCTTCGGCTCGACCAAGACCTTGACCAAGGACTCGCGGTCAAGGTTATCCACGGTAGCCACAATGGGCAGACGGCCGATGAACTCAGGAATGAGGCCAAACTTCACAAGGTCCTCAGGGCGGACCTCGGAGAAGAGGTCGAGCTTCTCGCGCTCGTCCGCAGTCTCCAGTTTGGCGCCAAAGCCCACGCCCTTCTTGCCCACGCGCTCCGCGATGACCTTATCCAGGCCTGCGAACGCACCGGCGACGATGAAGAGAATGTTGGAGGTATCCAGCTGGATGAACTCCTGATTGGGGTGCTTGCGCCCACCCTGCGGCGGAATCGCAGCGACGGTGCCCTCGAGGATTTTCAGCAGCGCCTGCTGCACACCCTCGCCGGAGACGTCACGCGTGATCGAGGGATTCTCAGACTTGCGGGAAATCTTGTCCACCTCGTCGACGTAGATGATGCCGCGCTGTGCGCGCTCCACATCAAAGTCCGCCGCCTGGAGCAGCTTGAGGAGGATGTTTTCCACGTCCTCGCCCACGTAGCCCGCCTCGGTAAGGCTGGTTGCGTCCGCAATGGCAAACGGGACGTCGAGCATGCGCGCCAGAGTCTGCGCCAGGTAGGTCTTACCGGAACCGGTGGGACCAAGCAGCAAAATGTTGGACTTAGCAATCTCTACGTCCTCATCTTCGACCTTCTTGCGGCGCCCTTCAAGGCCCGCGGTCTCTTCTACCTTGATGCGCTTGTAGTGGTTGTACACAGCCACTGCAAGCACACGCTTAGCCTGATCCTGGCCTATGACGTACTTGTCGAGGAAGGAAGAAATCTCCGACGGACGGGGAAGTTTTACTTCCTTGTCCGCGGTCTCAGCAGCCGCAGCGGCGCCGAGCTCTTCTTCGATGATCTCGTTGCACAGCTCAATGCACTCATCACAGATGTAGACACCGCCGCCGGCGATGAGCTTTTTCACCTGCTTCTGGCTCTTGCCACAGAAGGAACACTTGAGCAGGTCAGCGCTTTCTTGCATACGTGCCATTAAGGTCTTTCCACTCGCTTTTCTTCAACTTGAGGTGGGCGGATTCCGATGCGGAGAGTACTCGTATCCTGCACACCAAGAAGGCGCGTCCCACAGATATCTCCACCTTAGTAAATCAACACGACACGACCCTCATTCATTCCTCCGCGTGGCGCAGCCTCAACCTTTGATTGATACCTCTCCAGGGCCGTTCATGAATTAAAAAAGCTACTCCGTAGACATAGACCAAGCTGTCCAGTACCTTGTCCGCAAGCAATCAGGACCTCCCCAAAAGGTCCTAAGTCATATCTTTAAAACAAACGCAAAGGTTGCAGCACACATGGATATCCGTAAGCTCATCGACAGCTCCCCTATGGGATTGCGGCAATGGTCTATCATTTTCGTTGCCTTGTACCTCAACGCTCTCGACGGCTATGACATGGTCGCGATGGCATTCGGCGCCGGCCAGGTGGCCGAAGCCTTCACCTTGAGTGACGTCCAGCTCGGCTGGCTGCTCTCCGCCGCCCTCATCGGCATCGGCCTGGGTTCCCTCTTCCTTGCCCCGACCGCCGACCGTATGGGCCGTACACGCCTTATCACCATCTCACTCTTCATCGACTTGGTGGGCCTAGTTGCCACGGCCTTCGCCCCGACTTTCGCTCTGCTCTTCATCTTCCGCGTTCTCACCGGCATCGGCGTCGGCGGCGTGCTCGTCTGCGTCACCGTCTTGGTCAGCGAATACTCGAATCTCCGCTTCCGAGGCCTGGCGGTGGCAATCTATGCCTCGGGCTACGGCCTGGGCGCTTCCTTGTGCGGCGTCATCGCATCGGCCGTGGCGCCGTCCCACGGTTGGCAGGCCATCTTCTGGGTAGGCGCCGGCCTTACCGTCGTCGCCATCGCACTGACCGTCCTCTTCGTTCCCGAGTCCGCTGACTTCCTGGCCGCTCGCGGCCGTATGGACAAGGTTCGCTCAATCGCCGCCAAGTTGGGCCTCAAGGGCGAGGTCACCGTCCGCGCCACCAAGGACGAAGAATCGCGCGCTTCCTTCAAGGACATTCTCTCCCCCTCCTTCGTACGCACAACCATCAAGCTGTGGCTGGCTTTCTCCTTCGTGATGTTCGCCTACAACTTCACCTCCCAGTGGACCCCGAAGCTGCTCACGGAGGAAGGCCTCACCTCGCAGCAGGGCGTCATCGGTGGCATCATGTTGTCCTTCGGCGGCACCATCGGTGCGCTCATCTTCGGATTCCTCACCACGAAGATCGATGCCCGCCCACTGCTCATCGTCTCGTGCTTGGTAGCCTCTGGCGTGCTCGTGGGGTTCATTTTCTCCACGTCCATCCCGACCCTGATGTTCTCCCTGGGAGTCGGCGCGGGCCTCACCTTGAATGCTTGCATCACCGGCCTGTACACGGTTGCTCCGGAGGCCTATCCGTCTGCACTGCGCACCACGGGTACCGGCGCTGCGATCGGCATCGCACGCGTGGGGGGGGCAACGCTCGCCCCGATCCTCGCTGGCTACCTCCTCAGCTCCGGCTGGACTCCGACGGGCCTGTACACACTCGCTGGTGCAACGGCACTTCTCGCCGCCCTTTCCCTCTTCGGTGTGCGCGCCTACTCCGCCAAGATTGCCGATGAAGCTCCAGCTTCTACGCCTGCTGACGCCGCGCTTTCCGACGCCCCTCTCACCAGCCGGGTTTAGCCTCTACGCTGGGAAGGTGGAAACCGCTTTTCATCTTCCCAGCCGAAGGAGACCCCATCATGTTCGACCTGACGAACCAAGTTGCCATCGTTACCGGTGGCGCCGCCGGCATCGGGCGCGGAATTGTATCCGCGCTGCGCGAAGCAGGCGCACACGTCGTCATTGCTGACATCGATCTAGAACACGCCCAAGCTACTGCCGCCGAGCTCGGCGCGGAGACCCTCAAGGTAGATGTCACCGACCGTGAATCCGTACGTGAGCTCTACCGCACTGTGGTGGACAAACACAGCCGCATCGACATCGTCTGTTCCAATGCGGGCGTATTCCCCAACTGCCCCTTGGACGAGATGACGGATGAAAAGTGGGAGGCGATGTTCGCCATCAACACCCACGGCACGTTCAAGGTGGTCCAGGAAGCACTGCCTTTTATGCGCAAGCAGAACTACGGCCGCATCGTCATCACGACTTCCATCACTGGTTCCCACACTGGCTTCCCAGGTTGGGCCCACTATGGGGCGTCGAAAGCCGCCCAGCAGGGCTTCATGCGCTCGGCAGCCCTCGAAGTCGCACGTGACAATATCACCATCAACGGCGTACTGCCGGGCAATATCTTGACCGAAGGCCTGGAGGGCCAAGGTCAGCAATACCTAGACCAGATGACTCGCTCGGTGCCGATGCACCGCCTCGGTACCCCTCGCGACATAGGAAATGCCGCCGTCTTCCTTGCGTCTCGTGAAGCAAGCTACATCACCGGCCAGACGCTCATTGTCGACGGCGGCCAAATCCTCCCCGAATCCCCCGAAGCTATCCTTCCTCCCCGTTAGCGGAAGGTAGCGAACTTCTTGACCACCCAGCGGCTCAGAGCCAGAATGATGACGCCCAGCACGATGGAGGCCACGCCAAGTGAGATAAAGAAGGTGTTCTCTGCGGTGGCATCCTCCGGGTTGTAGAAACCAGCCAGGGAGCCAGCCAAGGAGGTACCCATGGCAACGGCCATCATCCACACCGCCATCATGCGGGAGGGGAAGGCACGTGGCGCGACCTTGGTAGCAAGCGCGTTACCAACCGGGGACAGCAAAAGCTCGCCCATGGTGAACAGGAAGAGGATGCCAATGATGGCAAACATCGGCGTGGAATTTGCACCGGTACCGGAGTACGGCAGGAAGAAGAACAAAGAAATACCGATGATGATGTTGGCGGCACCGAACTTCACCGGCGTGGACCACTGACGGTTACCGAGCCTGGTCCACATCGTTGCGAAAACCGCAGAGAAGATCACGATGAAGATCGGGTTGAAGGACTGCACGAGTGACGGCGGAATCTCGATGCCGAAGACGTTACGGTCCAAGCGCACGTCCGCATAGATGGTCATGACGGTGAACTGCTGCTGGAAGATACCGAAGAACAAAACACCAGAGACAAACAGAGGGATAAATCCCAGCAGACGCTTCTTTTCTTCCGCATCAACCAGCTCGGAGAAGTACATCTGGCACCACAATACGATTGCCGCCAACAGAGCAACGGCAGTGACGATGTTGGATAGCCAATCGACCTTGATAACGCCGGTTGCGATGGAAACTACCGCAATTGCCGCGATGCCAAGGACCGCAGCTAGGCCGAGCAGCACCTGTTTGCTGCTAGCAGGGTTCGGGACCTCGTGGCCTGCATCCTTGATGGTGGACTTGCGCATCAGGGTGTACTGAATCAGGCCCGCGAACATGCCGATTGCCGCGAGGCCAAAGCCCCAGTGGAATCCCTTCCAGCCCCACATGATCGTTGTGATCAACGGGCCGAATAGAGCGCCGATGTTGACCCCCATGTAGAAAATGGAGAAACCACCGTCACGGCGGGTGTCATCACGGCTATATAGCGAGCCAAGCACCACTTGGGCGGTGGTCTTCACACCGCCGGAACCGATGGCTATGAGAACCAAACCAATCGCCAGACCCGTAACGTCCGGAATAAACGCTAGGGCGATATGACCGAGCATCACCAGGTTCGCGGAGTAGAACAGGGTGCGCTCCGGGCCCAAAATTCGGTCTGCAACTAAAGAGGCCAGAAGGCAGGCCATATAGACCAGACCGCCGTAGGCACCAACCACGGACGTTGCAGCGGTCTTGTCCATGCCCAGTCCGCCATCGGTGACGGAGTAGTACATATAGAGCAAGACGATCGACTGCATGCCGTAGAAGCTGAAACGCTCCCACATCTCGATGCCAAATAGGTTGGCTAGGCCCCACGGATGCCCGAAGAACAGTCTTTCTTCAGACTCCGCTTTGTGTTCTGTCGCACCAGACAACTGCGTATTGTGATCTGACATATAAATAGTTGAGCACTAATTCTCGGTAGCAACAAATCGGTTGGTTGCCCGAAATAATTTTTAAGGCACGCAGCTGCAGAAAATTCCACGTCACGGCCCCGCACTGCGAAAACTTTCACACGCATATTTGCAACCGAAAAGACCGCGAACCGGAGCATCAACTTCCACTTCCGCCGTTCACTCTTGACGACGTAACAAAGCTCGCTTGTGGTTACTCACATAGGTGTTAAACCCACAAACCCATAAACCACCTTGGTAACCGTCACACATCCACCCGTAGGACGGACTTGGGTGATACTCCAAGACCTATAGAACTGAAAAGATTAAAGCCCTTGCACCACATATACGGTGCAAGGGCTTTGGCTCAATTACTACGTTTTAAGCGTTGAGCTTACGGTAATCAAAGACGGTATCGATGAGGCCGTACTCTACTGCCTCGTGGGCAGTCAGGATCTTGTCACGATCGGTATCGATGCGAACCTGCTCCGCAGTACGGCCGGTGTGCTCAGCCAAGGTGTTCTCCATGAGGCGGCGCATGCGCTCGATCTCGTTAGCCTCGATCTCTAGGTCAGAAACCTGGCCCTGGGTGCCCTGGGTGCGTGGCTGGTGAATCAACACGCGGGAGTTCGGCAGTGCCGCACGCTTGCCCGGTGCACCGGCAGCCAGCAGGACGGCAGCTGCGGAAGCAGCCTGGCCCAGGCACACGGTCTGCACATCAGGACGTACGTAGCGCATGGTGTCGTAGATAGCCATCAGCGCGGTAAAGGAGCCACCCGGGGAGTTGATGTACATGGTGATGTCGCGATCTGGGTCCTGAGACTCGAGGACCAGTAGCTGCGCCATGATGTCATTCGCCGAGGTGTCATCAACCTGGGTGCCAAGGAAGATGATGCGCTCTTCGAAAAGCTTGGAGTACGGGTTGGTGGTCTTAGAGCCTTGTGCGTTCTGCTCGATGAATTCCGGCAAAACGTAGCGGGAATTAGGCATTTGAAGGTTAGACATAGTGATAATTCTCCTTATTCCCTAGTTGCTAATCGGGCCGTTTACGGACTCGATGACGTGGTCAACGATGCCGTATTCCTTGGCCTGTTGTGCGGTGAACCAACGGTCACGGTCAGAATCCTTGGTGATTTGCTCAAAGCTCTGGCCGGTGTGCTCAGCGATCAGCTGCGCCATTTCACGCTTGGTCTGAGCAAACTGCTCAGCCTGGATGGCGATGTCAGCAGCGGTGCCACCCACGCCAGCGGAAGGCTGGTGCATCATGATGCGAGCGTGTGGCAGAGCGTAGCGCTTGCCCTTAGTGCCGCCGGAGAGCAAGAACTGGCCCATGGAAGCTGCCAAGCCCATGCCATAGGTGGCAATATCGCATGGCGAGTACTTCATGGTGTCGTAAATAGCCATACCCGCCGTGACGGAGCCGCCCGGGGAGTTGATGTACAGGGAGATGTCCCGAGTTGGGTCCTCAGCGGACAGAAGCAGAATCTGTGCGCAGAGCTTGTTGGCGATTTCATCGTCCACCTGGGTTCCCAGGAAGATAATGCGCTCGCGCAAGAGGCGCTCATAGACGCTATCGCCCAGGCTCATACCAGTAGCGGATGAGTTCATTGAAATCTTCTCAGACATTAATGATGCTCCTTCAATTGAAGAATTTTTAACTGGCCCCACCTTACCGACATTCTTCTCAAATTGGGCCCCTGTTCGCTATGAGCGTTGGAAGCGCTACGTCAGCACACACTAAGGTGCTGGGTTAAGATTTACCCATGTCTGTTTCCGAGCTTTCCACTAGCACACAGAATTATTTGAAAGCCATCTGGGGGCTAAAGGAATGGTCATCTGAGCCCGTAACCGCCACACTTATTTCAGCACGGTTAGGGCTCAAACTCTCCTCAGTCTCCGATGCAGTGCGCAAAATGACCAAGCAAGGGTTGGTATCACACACACCTTACGGAGCAGTGGAGCTCACCGGTCGGGGTAGACAGTATGCATTGGATATGGTGCGCCGTCACCGATTGCTTGAATCTTTCTTGGTACAGGCATTGGACTATACATGGGACGAAGTCCATGACGAAGCAGAAAATCTCGAACACGCAGTGTCGGACATGCTGATAGAGCGCGTGGACAAATTCCTCAATTTTCCCAGTAGGGATCCACATGGCGATCCTATTCCCACAGCCGATGGGAACATCACGATTCCTCGTGCACACCGACTCTCTGACAGCGGAGCACAATCTCAGGTGATCGTTGAACGGATCTCCGATTCCGACCCACAACTACTAGCTTTCCTGAAAGAACACGGCATTGTCACGGGTGCCGTTCTAGACACGCGCGAAGGAGCCCCCTTTTCAGACTCACTCGAAGTTCGAGTATTTGGTAGCGCTCCGTGGGTACTGCTCGGGCGCCCGGCTACCGACGCAGTTTTTGTAGCTCCTCATACCCCATAAAAGCCATCCCCTCCGCCTAAACCTAAGATTACCTGCGTTTTTAAAATATACGTCGCACCGTAGTTTGCAACTACGCCCACACGTAATTAACCTATCGGATATCACATATCCCACGAATGGCTCAGGCCAGGATGAGCAGGATTGCTATGTCAGACTCACCAGATTTGGTGTACTTTTCGAGCGTTTCTGAAAACACAAAAAGATTTGTGGAACGCCTAGGCAGACCCGCAGTGCGAATTCCACTACGGCCCAAGAAAAACGGAATGATCCAGGTTTCACACCCGTATGTACTCGTCGTCCCCACCTACGGAGGCGGCTCTCTCAAACGCGCGGTTCCTAAACAGGTCATCGCTTTCCTTAACGACCCAATCAATCGATCCTTTATCCGCGGCGTCATTTCCTCAGGAAACACCAATTTCGGTAACGCCTACTGCGTAGCCGGCCAAATCATTTCCGCCAAGTGCCACGTGCCCGAGCTGTATCACTTCGAGCTACTCGGCACCCAAAAAGATATTGACACCGTAAAACAAGGTCTTCACAAGTTTTGGGAACAGCAAGAACACGTCAAAAGATGAAGAACACGTCCGGACCACACAGATTGGACTACACAATGACCCCTCCGCAGACCACACCCGCGCAGCCTGTTGACGCAACCCATCGCATCACCACCGGTGCTAACGACGAGAGCGGCGTTGGTAAGCGCAAAAGTTACCATGCGCTCAACGCGCAGCTGAACTTATTCGATTCTTCCGGGAGAATTCAGTTCGACAAAGACATTCAGGCAGCACAGGATTATTTAGCCCACCATGTTGCTCCCCGCATGCGCACATTTAGCTCCACCACGGAACGCCTGGAATGGTTAGTAGATAATGAATACTATGAGCGGGGTTTCCTCGAACTTTACGAGGACGAGTTCCTGTGCGCCATATATGACAGAGCACATCGCGCCCAGCATCGGTTCCGCACATTCCTCGGCGCATTTAAGTTCTTTACTTCCTACGCGCTAAAAACCTTTGACGGCTCGACACTCCTCGAAGGCTACGAAGAACGCGTCACCACCACAGCTCTTTACCTGGCACAAGGCGACAAAGCTCTTGCAGAGAAACTGGTGGACGACATCATGTCCGGACGATTCCAGCCCGCCACCCCTACTTTTCTCAACGCAGGCAAGGCTCAGCGCGGCGAAATGGTGTCTTGCTTCCTCCTGCGAATAGAAGACAACTTGGAGAGCATTGGCCGCAGTGTGAACTCCGCGCTACAGCTATCAAAACGCGGCGGTGGCGTGGCCCTATTGCTAAGCAATCTGCGCGAATCCGGAGCCCCGATCAAAAAGATTGAGAACCAAGCATCCGGCGTAGTCCCAGTTATGAAGATTCTGGAGGATAGTTTCAGCTATGCCAACCAACTGGGAGCCCGCCAGGGCGCTGGGGCTGTCTACCTGCATGCGCATCACCCAGATATTCTTCGCTTCCTCGATACCAAACGGGAAAATGCAGATGAAAAAGTTCGCATCAAGACCCTTTCACTGGGTGTCGTTATTCCGGATATAACGTTTCGCCTGGCCAAAGAGAACAAGGACATGCATCTGTTTAGTCCTTATGACATTGCTCGCGAATACGGCGTGCCCATGTCCGACATGTCTATCACCGAGCATTACGACGAGCTGGTGACCAATCCGCGAATTTCGCACACCACCATCAAAGCCAGGGAGTTTTTCACTACGCTTGCTGAGCTTCAATTTGAATCTGGCTACCCCTATATCCTCTTCGAAGATACGGTCAATCGCTCTAATCCCCTCAAAGGGCATATCAATATGTCCAACCTGTGTAGCGAGATCCTTCAAGTCAACGCGCCATCCACTCTTGACCCATCTGGCAATTACGCCACCATCGGCCAAGACATTTCATGCAATCTGGGTT
This sequence comes from Corynebacterium sp. HMSC06C06, assembly GCF_001807295.1. Lineage (NCBI taxonomy): Bacteria > Bacillati > Actinomycetota > Actinomycetes > Mycobacteriales > Corynebacteriaceae > Corynebacterium > Corynebacterium sp. HMSC06C06. The sequence goes on along the minus strand of NZ_KV788496.1, from coordinate 5,867 downwards.
CGCTCAACATCGCTAAGGCCTTTGAATCACCGGATTTTGGAGCAACTGTAGAAACCGCAGTGCGCGCGCTCACCCAAGTCTCAGAACTTACCGACATCGAAGCAGTTCCTTCCATTGCTAAAGGCAATGAATCCATGCACGCGATTGGTTTGGGGCAGATGAATCTCCATGGTTTCCTTGCTTCCAAACGGATTCACTATGGCTGCGCCGAGGCTTTGGACTTTACCAACTTCTATTTCCTGACTGTGACCTATCATGCGCTGCGCACATCCCATGCGTTAGCGGTAGAGAAAGGTCAGCGATTCCAGGGTTTTGAAGACTCTGCTTATGCCTCCGGCGCATTCTTCGACAAGTATCTCAAACAGGAATGGGTACCTGCCACCAAGCGAGTAGAGCAGCTTTTCCATGAAGCAGGCGTGCGGATTCCTACACGCGAGGACTGGCTGAAATTAAAGAATCAGGTGGCCCGAGACGGAATATATAACGCCTATCTACAAGCAGTTCCCCCCACTGGATCAATTTCCTACATCAATGATTCGACTGCATCCATCCACCCGATTGCCTCCAAGATCGAAATTCGCAAGGAAGGCCGCTTGGGGCGCGTGTACTACCCCGCGCCGGGAATGACCAACGACAATGTGGAGTATTTCGAGGACTCTTTCACCGTGGGATACGAGAAAATCATTGATACCTACGCCATGGCCACGCAGCACGTGGACCAAGGCCTTTCTCTGACCTTGTTCTTTACTGCCGACAGCACCACTAGGGATATCAACAGGGCGCAAATCTATGCCTGGAAGGCCGGCATCAAGACCTTGTACTACATCCGTTTACGCCAATCCGCGCTCCAAGGCACTGAGGTCGAAGGCTGCGTCTCCTGCGCTTTGTAGGAGCACTGACCTCCCATCTTTTGCACTACCAATTCACCCGAAAGGAAAAAGTAATGACTTCAGCATCGAACGCTGCTGCGTTAACCAGCATCTCTGTTACGCCTCCGGGCTTCCGCCATGATCCCTCAGCCCGCATCCGCCCCATCAATTGGAACCGTGTGAGTGACGAAAAGGATCTTGAAGTATGGAACCGGCTCACCGCCAATTTCTGGCTGCCGGAGAAAGTGCCGCTTTCTAATGATCTCTCAGCCTGGCAGAAAATGACGCCCTCAGAGCGTAACCTCACCATGCGGGTGTTCACAGGCCTGACCACTCTAGATACCGTGCAGGCTACCGTGGGAGAAATCTGCCAAATTCAAGACGCCCGCACCGAGCATGAGCAGGCCGTTTACACCAACATTGCCTTCATGCAATCAGTTCACGCCCGTTCTTACTCTTCAGTGTTTTCTACGCTAAGCAGCACAAAGGAAATCGACGAAGCCTACCGCTGGGCGGTGAATAATGACCTTCTCCAAGCACGTGCCAAGAAAGTCCTCACACACTATTACGGGCCAGATCCGCTCAAGCGCAAGGTATCATCGACGCTGCTTTCTTCGCTCCTTCTATACGCAGGTTTCTATCTCCCCTTACACTTTTCTGTCCACGCCACCCTGACCAATACGGCAGACATGATTCGCCTCATTCTGCGTGACAAGGCAGTACACGGTTACTACTCGGGATATAAATACCAGCGTGGCCTAGAATCTTCTTCTCCTCAAAGGCAACAAGAGATGAAGAATTTCACCATCTCTTTGCTCGAGGAGCTCTATTCCCTAGAGCTGGAATACTCCGGCGAACTATATGAACCATTAGGACTCATGGACGATGTAGCCGTATTCGTTCGCTATAACGCAAATAAGGCCCTGATGAACTTGGGCTACCCAGATTACTTCCCACCTGAGGAAACGGAAGTTAACCCAGAAATTCTCGCCGCCCTAGCTCCTGGAGCAGATGAGAACCATGACTTCTTCTCTGGTTCAGGCTCCTCCTATGTCATTGGTACCGCTGAAGAAACGAGTGATGATGACTGGGATTTCTAATCCCTTCCCACGACCAGACCAAGGAAGCTGGCTTGAAACCATTGCATTGTTTGAGGCTATTCGTGAAGGAAACCAACCTGCGGCATTGCGGCTGCTACAAACCTCGGCCGCACGCGAGGCCGTCCTGGGAGGGCTCTTGGGCCTAATTGAACTGTATTTCCGTAATGAAGAAGATGACAAAGTAGAGGGATTTCTCGCTGCCGCCCACAGTGCCGGCCCGCCGCCAGCTTTCGGTTGCAAGCCTTTTCTCCCTTAATCCAGCCCCAATGAAGAAAGAAGGTTCAGTATGACTTCCACCCCACGCATCACCGTTATCGTAGGTAGCCTGCGTCGCGGATCAATTGCGCGCAAGATTGCGCACGAAGTACTCACAATGATCCCGAAAGACTACGAGGCAAACATCCTCGAAATCCGCAACTTGCCCCTTTATGACTTCGACTACGATGATCCCGCGGTCACGGACAAGCCAACTCCGTCCGCGTACACCACCTTCCGCGACACCATCAAGAACTCTAGCGGAGTCCTTTTCATTACGCCCGAAAACAACCGCACAATCCCCGCATGCCTCAAAAACGCGGTGGACATCGGTTCTAAACCCAACTCAGATGTGGCTTGGAAGAACCTTCCCGCAGGAATCATCAGCCACTCCGTAGGGCGCATGGGTGGGTACAGCTCACAAAAGAACCTCCGATTGGCCCTGTCTTACTTTGATATGCCTTTTCCTGGGCAGCCCGAGGTATTCCTCGGCCAATCACCCACCCTTTTCGAAGACTCGGGCCGCCTTAATGACCACACCGCAGAATTTGTGAAGGACTACGTCATGCGCTTCCTGGCTCTGGTGGACAATGCCTTAACCAGCTAGGACCCACGCACATCTCTAGAGGTGTTATGTCCATGAGGTTTTTGGACTTGGAGTCCAGCTACTTTGTGGACGCGGAGTCTAGGGACTTTGTGGACGCGGAGTCTCCCCGCTTTTTGGACGGGGAGTCCACGGAGTTTTTGTACTGGTGCTAGCTTGGCTTCTTCCGGCGGCTTGGCCGTGGCCCAGAGAGGTTGGGTGGGCTTTAGCTCTGGGGGTTGTCGGTGCCACATGCCGACAACGTGGTTTATGTTGATTTGACCGCCGGGTGGACGCTGATTCAGTTGGATCGGTAGCGGAAATGAAAATAGTTTCTCACTGCTGAGCGCGGGTAGTTGGTACCGCGGTTACGGCTCCGTGGTACTGCCTGTTTCCGGTTAGTTGGTACCACAGCCGGGGGTTGACCGGCGAGAGCCCAGAAGCGAAGTCGGGTTTCGCCGGTCAGTGAAGGTTAGCTGTCTACGGTTGTTTAAGCGTGCGCGAGGTGTTGGCGCATGTCGTAGTCGCCGAGTTCGATGCGCTGTCCGGCGTTGAGTCTGCTGACCAGTGAGTCTGCTCCGACGGGGTCAGGGAGTTTCTTTATCCAGTAGGCCGCAGTTGTTTGGGAGACGATGATGGTCGGCAGTCTGCCGTCGCGGTCGAATATGATCTTGGTTAGGTCTTCTTGTCCGCGCTGGTTGATTCCTATCGTTAGGAAATCATCAAGGATGAGTACATCAATGTTTTGTAGCCTGCGCATTTTAGCTACGTAGCGTTCATCTGCCGGCGGGAAGGCCGCTAATTCATCGACGAGCTGATCCAGTCGGTAGTAGGCGACGCTGTATTCGACCTGGCAGGCAGCAATACCGATAGCGCAGGCGATGTAGGTTTTACCTGCACCGGTCGGTGCCAGGACGTGCACATTGGAAGGTTCGTCGCGCCAGGGTGTTGCGGCCAGTCGTTTGAGCTGGCGTAGATTCAACCTTCGTTCATCGGGGTTGATCAGCTCGGCGAGTGTTGCTCCCGGATAGCGGAATTTGGCTTGGGCTATGGCTTTGACGATGTTGGTTTGCCGACGCTTGGCTGCGGTTTCTTCCACTGCCTTTAAGAAGATCTCCTCTGGTAGAGCGGTGTTGGCGTCATCGGCAGCGGCCAGGTCGAAGAAGATATCGGCGAAGGTCGACAGACGCAGTTTACGCAGTGTAGCGCGCATGTCGTCGTCAAGATTGATGGTGGTCATGGTGGTCTAGGCCTCCTTCTTCGAGGTCGCGGTTGGGGTGTCGTAGTAGCTGGCGGGGCGCAGGAACACTGCATCAGGGATGGCGGTGATATCTACAGTGCGCGACTGGCCTTGATCGACCTGGACTGCTGGCGTTTGGTTAAGGGTGTGACCGTTGCGGGCGATGTCGGCTTGAATCCGTGCGATGACCTGCATGTTGGGGGCCAGGTTATGGTCGATGACTTGCTGGCAGGCAGGCTCTAGCGTGGTCTTGTTGTGCTTGTTTCCCAGCTTGACGAGTACGTTGCGGGCGGTATGCAGTCCGCGGGGTATGGCTTTGGCGTTGCGGTCCAAGATTGATAAGACAACCTTGGTGGTTGCCGGCCCAAACGACGAGGCCCGAGCAAGCAGCTCGTTGCGGGTAAGAGGTTTGATCCCAGCGATATCCTTGTCCGGGGTATGTGCCGGATCGGTGCAATAGCGGTACTTGAACCCGTGCATGCGCGAGTGTTCTGCAACCAGCTCGTCACCGTCGAAGATGCTGACCAGGCTGTTGGTCAGCCGTGCCCGCAGAGTCTTGCCGATGTACTGAAACGGCACCGAGTAGTACTGGTAATCGCAGCAGATATGCCAGTTACGGTCGACTTTGACAGCCCGCCAGGACACTTCCGTAAACGGAGTATCCGGCAAGTCACGCATCATGGGTGCTTCATCCGCATCAAATAGCTCCCTGCGAGTGAGCCCATCAGGCCTAGGCATGTTCATGTTGATGTCGTCGACGCGCTGGGCGATAGTCTCGTTGAGCTCATCGAGGCTGTAGAAGGTCATCCCGTCGAAGTAGCCGAGGATGCGCGTGTAGACGAGTTGGACGGCACGTTCCACAGCAGCTTTATCCCGAGGTTTTCCAGGCCGGGCTGGCACGAGGAGGATGTCGTAGTAGTCGGCGAAGTCGGCGTAGCGTTCTTGGATGCGCCGGCCGGGCTTGTTCTTCACCGGACGGTAAGTCGCGGTCGGTGCGTTATCGGGCACGATGATGCCAGGACGTTTGCCGAGGTAGTCCAAGGCTTTCACATGGCAGGAAATCCAGTTGTCCATCTTCTCGTTAGCTGTTGCTGTCACAAACAACAGTGAAGAATACGGGCAGATGGCCACGAATAAGCTGGCTTTCATGCCGACGTCGCCGGTGGCTTTATCGATGATGGAAACCTTGTCGCCGGCCCAGTCGACGTAAAGTTCCTGGCCTGGCTCGTGTTCGATAATCGAGGTCATTCCAGAGGTGCGGATGTGGGTGCGCAGTCGTTCGCAGAACTGGGAGTACTGATACTTCGACTCACCTTCACCAGCAGGTGCAGCAACGTAGTCCATCCACAGCTTGTGGCGAGTGAGATGCTTGTTGTTGGCAAGGCGCTTGGCGAGCTTTTCAAAGTCTGGCTGGTCGTAGCGCTTGCGACGGGCCCCACGGTGGTCGCTGAAGTGCTCGTCGAAGAATGATGGATCCAGCTGAGCAAACGACTCCTTAGTGATGCCGTGGCCAGCGATGAGTGTCTTGACTTTGGCGATATCGCGTCTAGAACAGCCAAGCGCTGCTGCGATAGCGGAGTAGGTTGCCCCATCTAAACACAGTGCCATGATGTCTTTGAAGTTGGCCATGAAAGGCCCTCCTTAAGGTCATGAAAGGTGATGACGCGCCGGCACAGGTTGTGCCCACGCCACCTATACAATGACCGAAAATGATTGACGGTACCACCTACCCGGAAACCCGGTACCAACTACGCGGATTACCGGTACCAACTACGACGAACCGGCATCTCACCGTCGTGATCAGTAAAAAATTCCGCATA
>NZ_KV788495.1:0-1939 GCF_001807295.1 Corynebacterium sp. HMSC06C06 | reverse complement strand
TTGTGCCGGCGTGAACTACACAAAACACAAAGAATATAAGAAATTACACATCCCAAACAACAACACACAAAGCATCATTGTTTGGGGATGCTCGCGTCCACTATACAGTTCTCACACAACCCCCCAACCACCAACAACAACCACGTCTTAAACAAACCATGACCGTATCAATGACTGGGCAACACCAGGACAATAATGCCCCAGACACCCAACAATGCACCAACATACACACCACCACACAACACACACAGTGCCATGCGGCAGGCCTACCACTTTGAAAATAATCAGACTGTTTAAGGTATGTCTCCACCCGATTAAACAAAATTGCTGGCAGTACAACACGCGTGTACTCAACCAACACACCCACAACTGTGGGCACAAAAATAATGCTCCTTAGAAAGGAGGTGATCCAGCCGCACCTTCCGGTACGGCTACCTTGTTACGACTTCGTCCCAATCGCCGATCCCACCTTCGACAGCTCCCTAACGAGTTTGAGCCACTGGCTTCGGGTGTTACCAACTTTCATGACGTGACGGGCGGTGTGTACAAGGCCCGGGAACGTATTCACCGCAGCGTTGCTGATCTGCGATTACTAGCGACTCCGACTTCATGGGGTCGAGTTGCAGACCCCAATCCGAACTAAGGCCGGCTTTCAGCGATTCGCTCCACCTCACAGTGTCGCTGCGCGTTGTACCGACCATTGTAGCATGTGTGAAGCCCTGGACATAAGGGGCATGATGATTTGACGTCATCCCCACCTTCCTCCGAGTTGACCCCGGCAGTCTCTCATGAGTCCCCAACCAAATGCTGGCAACATAAGACAAGGGTTGCGCTCGTTGCGGGACTTAACCCAACATCTCACGACACGAGCTGACGACAACCATGCACCACCTGTATACAAACCACAAGGGAGGACGTATCTCTACGCCTGTCTTGTATATGTCAAGCCCAGGTAAGGTTCTTCGCGTTGCATCGAATTAATCCACATGCTCCGCCGCTTGTGCGGGCCCCCGTCAATTCCTTTGAGTTTTAGCCTTGCGGCCGTACTCCCCAGGCGGGGCGCTTAATGCGTTAGCTACGGCACAGAAGACGTGGAAGCCCCCTACACCTAGCGCCCACCGTTTACGGCATGGACTACCAGGGTATCTAATCCTGTTCGCTACCCATGCTTTCGCTCCTCAGCGTCAGTTACTGCCCAGAGACCTGCCTTCGCCATCGGTGTTCCTCCTGATATCTGCGCATTTCACCGCTACACCAGGAATTCCAGTCTCCCCTACAGCACTCAAGTCAGCCCGTATCGCCTGCACGCCCGGAGTTAAGCCCCGGAATTTCACAGACGACGCGACAAACCACCTACGAGCTCTTTACGCCCAGTAATTCCGGACAACGCTCGCACCCTACGTATTACCGCGGCTGCTGGCACGTAGTTAGCCGGTGCTTCTTATACAGGTACCGTCACAAAAGCTTCGTCCCTGTCGAAAGGAGTTTACAACCCGAAGGCCTTCATCCCCCACGCGGCGTCGCTGCATCAGGCTTCCGCCCATTGTGCAATATTCCCCACTGCTGCCTCCCGTAGGAGTCTGGGCCGTATCTCAGTCCCAATGTGGCCGTACACCCTCTCAGGCCGGCTACCCGTCGACGCCTTGGTAGGCCATTACCCCACCAACAAGCTGATAGGCCGCGAGCTCATCTTGCACCGAAAAAACTTTCCACAACTGACACTAAACAGCTGTCCTATCCGGTATTAGACCCAGTTTCCCAAGCTTATCCCGAAGTGCAAGGCAGATCACCCACGTGTTACTCACCCGTTCGCCACTCGAGTACCCGCAGCAAGCTGCAGGCCTTTCCGTTCGACTTGCATGTGTTAAGCACGCCGCCAGCGTTCGTCCTGAGCCAGGATCAAACTCTCCACAAAAAATTTCAGCACAAAAGCCAAAAA
>NZ_KV788494.1:0-25183 GCF_001807295.1 Corynebacterium sp. HMSC06C06 | reverse complement strand
CCGGAACACCGGTACCCAAAACCCGCATCTGACACTACTTAACCTACAATTTCTAGCCAGCAGGAATCGAAATAGCCTCATGCGCCTTACGGCTTATGAGGTTTTATTTTTCCAGCTAGGAAGCCTTTTTTATGGCTTGAGAGTAGAGCTCGAACAGATGCTCAACGATGGTTTTCTCTTCGCATCCAGGTTCTAGACCGTAGGCACGCTCGACAGCTGCATCCAGGGCCGCGTGAGCCTTGGTGAGCTCGGGGTACATCCAGTCGTTGTCGGGGTCATACATCTGCGCGATGGTCGAGTCTGGGTACTGGGCGCGTGCCTCGAGCACGGCCTGGCCGAGCTGGGCAATTTCCGCTTCCTGTTCAGGCGTGACATCAGGCCAGATGAAGTTGTTGTAGACCACACCCGCAGAGTAGCTGTAATCCGACTTCAGGCGCACGCCTACGACGCGCATCCAAGCATTGTGTAACCGAGAATGAAGCACAGCGAAATGGTATCTCGTGGCTTCGGAGACTAGCTTTACCTTGTTCGAGCAAAAGTTTTCCGGTGTGATGAATCCGATAGGTATGTAGTTTCGGCGCTGAGAGGACACTTCAGGGATGAGTAGAGAGTTCGAGGTCGCAATAATCTGCGTCCCGAATCTTTGTGGAGTTTCAGCAGCCTTCAGCGTCTGTGATCGCCTTGACTTAAGGCGGTATGCTCTGACTGCTTCGACTCGTTCTCTCACCCGGGGCAAGCTTTGAAGCTGTGCCGGCGTAGCATCGCCAACCCACATGACCCAACGCTCAACGCCTTGGATGAACTCGCGCGAGCCGTACCAGCGGTGGAAGAAGGGCGCTGCCTTCGGCTCAGCCGCCAGGAACTCCGCTTTCTCTTCGGCTGTGAACAGGTAGTTTCCATCGTCGATAGGTTGCGAGCCAATCCCCATGATGGGTACATCTGAAAGCGGCTTAGACCGGTTCCATACGAAGACCTCGGGCGCGTCCTTGAGGTAAGCGTTTAGTTGTTTCGGGTGGCTTATTTCAGGCTCGCCCGTCACTGTGGGGTAGTGGAAGAGTGTCTTCGGCCCGCCGAGTTTGGAGAAGCCGACGATGACACAGAACACCGCTGCTTGGTCTGCTGCGCCGTTGGTCCACTTGAACGTGTCGTGAGCAAAGTCGATGCGAATGCCCATGTCCCATAGTGGACTCCATACGTTAGCTACCTGTTCGCCTTGGCAGATGCTGTTGGTTGAGACGAAGGCGGCACGGATGTCGTTGTCACCCAGGTACTCAGCGGCCTTGGCGTACCAACCACCCACGTAATCGATGTTGCCCAGGTTCTTCGTCGCGCCGATGGACTTGAACGCCGCCTGCAGCTCCGCCTTCTGCTCCTTGGACTGGTTACGCGCGCCCAAAAATGGTGGGTTTCCAATAACGAAGCTGCACTGGTCCGGTTCAAGGATGTCTGCCCAGTCGAGCTGTAGCGCGTTGCCAAGCATGATGTTCGCAGAGTCGCGCAGCGGAAGGTTATCGATGTTTGCTGAGGTGAGAATCTCGGTCTCCGCGTCGGCTTGTAGCTTGGCAATCCAAAGCGCAGTCTGCGCGACTGATACCGCGAAGTCGTTAATCTCGATGCCGTAAAACTGGCTAATATGGACTTGGAGCTGCGAGGACTCGCCGCCGAAGTCGAGTGCGGTCTGGTCATTGGCCAGCTCAGAGAGAACCTTGTTTTCCAAGCGGCGCAGGCTGATATAGGTCTCCGTGAGGAAGTTGCCCGAACCACAGGCAGGGTCGAAGAAGGTCAGACCGGCCAACTTGTCGTGGTAGCGCTTCAAGTTGTTGCGCCGCTTGACTGCACCAACGCCCGGTTCGTTGATGATGCTTGCCAACTCGTCAGTCAGCGCGTTCAGGAATAATGGGTCGATGACCTTATGGATGTTTTCGGGACTCGTGTAGTGCATACCGCCCGCGTGACGAGTCTCGGGGTTCAGCGTGGACTCGAAGACACCGCCGAAGATGGTTGGGCTAATTTGTGACCAGTCAGTATCCGCCGACAACTCGGAGATCAGTAACTCCCGAATTTCATCTGTGAAGTTGGGAATCTCGATATCGGCATCAGTGAACAGGCCACCGTTGACGTAGGGTATTACCGCAAGTGCCTGTTCATCATACGGGTCACGCAGATCCATGGGAGTATCTAGCTGCTTGAACAGGCGCTTGAGCGCGAGACGCATTGCGGGCGCGTTGACTGGGGCTAAGTAGTTCAGTACTGCGTTCTTCGGAAAGATACCTGCATCCTCGGCAAACAGACAGAACACCAGGCGCACACAGAGGACATTGAGCGCGTGCTGCGACGCGGCAGAGTCCGGGTCAACGTATTGTTCGCGCAGTAGCTTGTACAGCTTGCCGATAAGTTCGCCAGCCTGCAACGATGCCTTCTGCTCGCGGCGGGCGCGCTGCGCCTGTGGGTCTACTAGAAAGTCAAGCAGATGCAGCTGCTCTGGAAGTTCTTCGAGCTTGAATGACTCATACTCGGTCTCCGGGAAGTCATCATCGAGATTGTGAATGCGGAACTCGTCGAAGTTACAGATGACGATGTAGTCCGGGCGCTTGGAGTTACGCTGCTGGTCCGCGTAGCGCTTAGCCTGCTGGTAGGGCGTGACCATCGAGCCCTGGCGCGGCTCAGGCTTATCCATGTCGATGCCGAGTGACTTCTGCTCGATGAACGTCTTCGCATCGGGGACAACAACGTCAATCCAGCCAGCGCCGGTGGTGCGAGATTCGAAGTGCAGCGCTGTGGTCTGGTCTTCCATGCCAAGCACGTTGGAACACAGGTCAATCCAGAACTGTTGGGTATCTGATTTTTCAGCGCCACGGTCTTTCCAGCGCGCAGCGAAGTCTCTAGCAGCACTTACGCGCTGCACGTGTGTCATCTCAGCCATGAGGGTAATTGTCTCATGTGCTCGACATACGCAGGGCCGAAACGCCGGATAGGGTACCGGGCAGTAAAGCCCCGCCCGCCCAGCTGAATCAACCCCCGAGTCGCTGGAACTGTAGGCGGGCCTTTCGCCGTCACTGCCCTGTTGTTTTAACCTCGCCACTCAAACTCGGTGTAGCCATCAATAGTCACCGTGGTTGCATGGTGATCGCCGGCGTGTAAGGACACCAAGCACTCGTGCTCAGGCGTTGTGACGGCATAGGTGATGGATTCGTTGGCCTTGTCGCGGACCTCAAGTAAGGCGTGGGTGAGCCAGTCGTTGCGGCGTCGCAAAGCAATGAGCTCCTGGTAGAGGTGATAGAGCCACCAGCCCAACTCAGCGAGTTCAGCGGGGTTCTCCGGCAGGGGAGGCCGGATTGGATCGTCGGCGGCGAATCCCTCGGCCTTCTCGCCGCGGAATGCTTGCTCGTCGCCGTAGTAGACGCTTGGCATGCCGGGGACGGTGAACAAGATTGTGGCGGCCAGCACCGCGCCGGCGTCGCCCACCTGGCTGGCGATGCGGTTGACGTCGTGATTGCCCACGAAGGTTTGCATCGTCATCGTGGAGGAGAACTCGGCATGGCGCTCCAGTGCGTGGGCGAGCTCCCAAAAGTTCACGTCATGAATGGAGCTCCACGTTCCTTTCCACAACTCATATGCCGTGACCGCATCGAGGTGACCCGCGCGCCCAATCGCCGCGAAGTCACCGTGGAGGACCTCACCCAGAAAAGCAACGTTGGGGAAGCGCTCACGTACGCGCTCAGTGACCGTGGCCCAGAACTCCGAGGGCACGGCATAGGCCACATCAAGACGCCAAGCGTCAGCGCCCTTGCCCAGCCAGTGGTACATGATGTCCACGACCATGTCAGCTACACGCGGGTCCGCATGGTTGAGCTCACGCAGCTGCTCGTGGCCCTCCCAGCCGGACTCCTGCACCATTCCCGCGTTGTCTTCAGTCGGGTGTGCGGCCAACGGATGCTGCGCGCCCACATGGTTGAACACACCGTCCAGCATGATGTGCAGGCCGCGGGAATGGGCGGCGTCGACAAACGCGTCCCACTCGTCATCCGTGCCTAGACGCGGGTCCAAACGGTAGTAGTCCACGGTGTCATACCCATGACTCATGGAGGCAAAAATCGGACCCAACAACAAGCCGTTGCAGCCCAACTCCACCACGTAGTCCATCCATGCCTCCAAGCGCTTAAGGCGTGGGGCTGAGGTGTGTTCCTCGCGGATGGGTGCCCCGCAAGCAGTCAGCGGGTAAACGTGCCACCACACGGCGTGGTCAAAAGCAGACATCGTTAAAACGCTCCTTAAAGGCAAAACCGGGGCCGAATAGTCGTGGCCCCCACGATACCCGCTGCCAGCGGCCGAGTTAGCCCAAAAGCGCAAGGCCGTGGGTGATAAGGATCTTCGAAATCATTGCCGCCGGATAGACCAGTGTGTAACCCAACGTTACGCGGGTATCGGCGGCGGTGCGGTTGTTCACAAAAGCGAGGATTGCCGGCTGCGTCTGCGCACCGGCCAAGATGCCCGCAGTCTTCGTGGCGCCATTGCCCAACATCCTGTGCATCACGAGCGCGATGCCCACCGCGACGATGGTGGTGACAAGCATTCCGAGCAACAGGATCTTCCACCAAGCGCCGCTGGAGAACGCACCGGCAATCTGCCCGCCGGCGTTGGTGCCGGCTTGCGCAAGGAAAAGCAGGAGGCCCAAATCCGCCAAGACGGTGTTTGCCGAATGCGGCAAAGCGGTGATCATCTTGCCGATTCGACCGATACGGCCCATAACGAGCGCCACCAAGAGAACACCCGCGGCAGCGCCGAGGTTGAGCGTGGCCTCTCCCGGCAGCGGAATGTCGATATGGCCCAAGAGGATACCCAAAGCCAAGCCCAGACCCAGCGCGACCGGGTTGATGTCGGTCAGGCCATGCGAGGAATCACCCAGGTACTTGGAGATGGCCTTCAAGTGGCCAGCGGGTCCGACCACGCGGACACGGTCACCCAACTCCACGAGGAACTCGGGGTTGGCCACCTGGTCCTCGTCGCCACGGCGGATGCGGGAGATGCGTGCTCCCCACCGGTCATTGAGCGCGTTGTTGACTTGCGCGATGGTCTTGCCCGCTAGCTGGTGCTGAGAAATGGTAATGCGGCGGAAATCTAGGTCGTGGCGGTCATCGTCCAAAATCTGTGGCGATTCGCGTCCACCAGCCAATAACACGGCGTCGAGGTCCTTCGGTGTTCCAACCACCGTCACCACGTCACCGGGGTTGAGCTCGTCGAGATAGCCCGGAATGATGATGAGGTTGCTTCCCACCCGGCGCAAACGGGTGACCTGAATCTCGTTGTTCCCGGCCGCGAGGAGGTCTGCGATACTGATGCCTTCTTTGCGCGTAATCTGCATGTGCAGGCGAGTGACGGGCGCAGCCTTGTCGGTGTCATTGGGGGCGTCGCGAAGCAAGAGCGTTGCCACGATCATCATGCCGATTACGCCGAACAGGTAGGACACCGCGTAGCCCACCGTGGCGGCGGCACCGTCCCCGGTGGCTTCCGCAGCCGCGGCGAGCGAGGGGGTGTTGGTGATGGCCCCAGCGAAGGTTCCGGCGATCACTGAGATGTCTAGCCCAAATACGTATGTGCCCACGGTGTGCGCCGCGATGGCTGCGATGATGAATACCGCAATCATGGATAATACGGGCGCGGTGGCGGTGCGCAAGGACTGGAAGAAGACGATGCCGGAATTATTGCCGATGCCGAAGGCGAAGATAACTAGGCCGAACGTGCCAATGACGGGCGGCACGCTCACGGCGCTGCCGGTGCTTGCCGACGCCGCGGCAAAAGCAATGCCGAGGAATAGCACGGCCGCAGCCCCCAGGCTGACGCCTTTTAGTTTGATGTTGCCGAGCGCCATTCCTACGCCGATGAGGGCAAAGACAAGGAGGATAGGCTGATCAGCCAGGAAGGCGAGAAGCTGAGTCACGTCGAGTTCCTTGAGAACGGTTGGGGGCAGTGAACGAGGCCAAGATTGGGCCTCAACAGCATAGCGAGGAAACTGATTTCTGGCGCGAGATTCGGGTCTGAAGATGCGGGTGCACCCGCTGGCTGTGTAAAAGGTAACGGCTTGGACACAGAACGCTCAGAGCGCGTCACGTAGGGGTGGCACGTGACAGTATGTGGGAGGCTAGACCAATAGCAAGATAGATTGAGGGAATTGTTCATGATTCGTATTCCGCATCTTAAGAAAGTCATCGTGGGCTCGGCTTTCGTAGGTGCGTTTTTCTTTGCGAGCCCCACGGCCGGCGCCCAAGAGCTTCCAGCTTCTGCTCCAACGGGTTCCGACGCAGTCACCACTGCCGTTTTAAACCAGTTCAACAGCGAAATCGCACGTTTTGGTGCGGCCTCTGGCGTGACCGCCGCAGTCAACCAAGCGGTCAGTGACGCGAACACTGCGATCGCGCAGGTGCAGTCAGAAATTGCGAAGTGGCAACCCGCCACAGAGCAGTTTGTTGCGCGTGAACACAACACGCAGCAGTACGCGCAGCCGTTGACTAATCCAAATCCCATCGGGATGATCGAGAATGCAACACAGCCGGAGTTTAAGCCACAGGGCACTGACCCAAACTACGTGTGGAAAAATGACGCTCTTTCCAAAGTAGCGGCTGCTAAGCCATTCGACGACTACGTGTTGCACCGCGTGCCAGCATCCTACTTCGATGCCCCCCGCATTCCGGAGGAATCCAACGCTGCCATGACTCGCGGCAAGTCCTTGTATGGCCCGGGCACGCCGCTCTACGTCAACCAGGACACCATGTGCACCCTGACCGCAGCCGGCACTGACGCGGCGGGTCGCAAGGTGGGCCTGACCGCTGGCCACTGTGGCAATGTGGGCGACTCGGTCTCTTCTGCAGATTCCTGGCAGGTAGGAACCACGGGCACCATCGCCGCAAAGAATGAGTACCTCGACTACACCGTGATCGAGTTCGGTTCCAAAGCAGAGATCTCTCGTTCCTACAATGGCGTTACCGCAACGCAGTTGGGCGGCACTGCCAAGCCGGGCGAGCTGACCTGCAAGACTGGTGTTGCCACCGGTACCACCTGTGGCGTGACCTACCAGCAATCGCGCGAGGTGCAAATCAATCAGATCTGCGCCATGGTGGGCGATTCGGGTGCACCGGTCATGAGCAACGGTCGGATCATCGGCACGGTCTCCCGCGGACTTATCCCAGGCCTGCCGGAGTGCCGCAGCCCATTGCAGGGCCCGCTGCACAACCCAACCGTGGCCATGAACATGGATGCAATCCTCGCAGACATGAACCGTCGCGGCGGAGTTGGCGCAGGTTTTGTGCTGCCACAGCACTAAAAGCAAAGGCGAATTGCTTTTCTAAGTACAAAACGCCAAAAGCGGCGGTGGGGGAAGTTTATGAGACTTCCCCCACCGCCGCTTTCTCTTTGGCCTAGTTCAGGATGCCGAGGACGGAGTCGTGAAGCAGTCCGTTGCTGGCCACTGCCGAGCCGTTGTGTGGGCCTTCCTCGCCGGTGAGGCAGGTGAATTTGCCGCCGGCCTCGGTGACCAGCAGGGAAGGGGCCGCGAGGTCCCACAGGGACACCTCTGGCTCAGCGGCGATGTCCACGGCACCTTCGGCAACGAGGCAGTAGTTCCAGAAATCACCGTAGCCGCGCAGGCGCCAGGTCTTTTCCGTGAGCTCGATGAAGCGATCCTGTAGGCCGCGCTCAGCCCAGCCTGCCAGGGAGCTCATGGCCACCGAAGCATGCTCGAGTTTTTCGACCTGGGAGACGTGCAGGCGCTTGGGCTCTCCGCCGAAGACGCGGTAGGCGCCGCCGCCCTTGGCGGCGTACCAGCGACGTCGCAAAGCAGGTGCGGAGATCACAGAGACCACAGGCTCGCCGTCCTCCAGCAAAGCGATGAGCGTTGCCCACACCGGGACGCCGCGCACGAAGTTCTTGGTGCCGTCGATGGGGTCGATGACCCACTGGCGTCCCTTAAACGTCGGGGTGCCGCCGAACTCCTCGCCCAGGACCTCGTCGCGTGGGCGCGAGCGCTTGAGGGCCTCGCGAATCTGCTTTTCACAAGCCAAGTCGGCGTCGGAAACCGGGGTCATGTCCGGCTTGTCCTTAACCGAAAGATCGGAAGCCTCAAAGCGATTCATCGTGATGACATCCGCGTGGCCCGCGAGTTCCAACGCGAGTCCGAGGTCTTCTTTGCACTTACCCACGGAGCCATTCCTCCATCTCGTCAACTACTTGTTTATTACCGGCGATGCACCATTCCACACCGCCTGCTTCTACCTTGCGGGCAGCGCCGCCGGCTGCTTCAACCAAGGCCTTGCCGGGGAACCAGTCCCAGTCGGCCACACTGTGCTGCATCCAGGCACCCCAGGTGCCGTCAGCCACAGAAGAGAGATCAACTGAGCCCGCGCCAAGCATTCGGACTGTAGCAAACTTTTCGCCGACTCTCTGCCAAGCGGCGCGGATATCTGCGTCTTGGATGGAGGTGGGGTGGAGGTAGGTGGCCATGCTGATCTCTTTGGCAGATTGATTCTGCAGCTTCGCCACGTCCTTTCCATCCCGGGAGGTAGGGAAGTCACGGCCGCCGAACCAGGTGTATCCCATGGCAGGGCGGTGGACTGCGCCGAAGATGACGCCCTCGGCGTCGGTTAGCGCGAGCGCGGAGCACCAGTAGTCAGAGCCGGAGCTGAAGTTGTAGGTGCCGTCTACTGGGTCGATGACCCACGTGCGGCCGGAGGTGGAGGGGCGTGTGGCGCCTTCCTCACCGAGGATTCCGTCCTCGGGGCGGACGACCTCGAGGACACCGGCGACGAAGCGTTCGGCGGCGCGGTCCGCATCCGTGACGACGTCAGAAATAGAGGTCTTCTGGTCAATGTCGACGCCCTGCTCACGCATGCGCCAGGCGAGGCGTCCTGCGTTGTAGACGAGCGCCTGCGCAAGGTGCGCATCGGTGTCGTCGACGTGAGCTACCAGAAAGGTCTTGGTGATCGCATCGATCATCTCATTCAAGCTCGGCTGTTGAGTCATGCGGATATTGTCGCGCTAAATGCGGCCGATGGCTAATTGCGGTTGCTGCGCAGGTAGACTTGGGCCCTATGCGTCCCGAACAATCAGCCCGTCTTGCAGAACTGGATTCCACCCTCGCCACCATTGAAAAGGTGATGGATCCTGCGGCTTTAGCTGAGCAGGTTCGTGAGCTGGAGGCACAGGCTGGGGACCCCTCTTTGTGGGATGATCCCGCTCACGCTCAGCAGGTAACTTCCGCTCTTTCAGCCGCGCAGGCCAAGATTCGCAAGCTGGAGAGCCTGCGTTCGCGTGTGGACGATATGCCCGTCATGTTCGAGTTGGCGGAGGAAGAGGGGGACACCGCGCTTGCCGACGACGAGCTGGAGGACCTGGGTGCTGCCATCGAGGCGTTGGAGGTGACCACTATGCTCTCTGGCGAGTATGACCCGCGTGAGGCTGTCATCAACATTCGCTCGGGCGCCGGCGGCATCGATGCCGCGGACTGGGCGGAGATGCTCATGCGCATGTACACCCGCTGGGCCGAAAAGCACGGCCACAAGGTGGACGTCTATGACATCTCTTATGCGGAAGAGGCTGGCATTAAGTCCGCGACCTTCGTGGTGCACGGCGAGTACATGTATGGCCAGCTTTCCGTGGAGCAGGGCGCACATCGCTTGGTGCGCATCTCGCCCTTTGATAACCAAGGCCGCCGCCAGACCTCCTTTGCTGAAGTGGAAGTGTTGCCGGTGGTTGAGCAGACCGACCATATCGACGTCCCGGATGGGGATGTGCGCGTGGACGTCTACCGTTCCTCGGGTCCTGGCGGACAGTCCGTCAACACCACCGACTCCGCGGTGCGTCTGACACACATCCCAACCGGCATCGTGGTGACGTGTCAGAACGAGAAGTCCCAGATTCAGAATAAGGCGTCAGCAATGCGCGTCCTGCAGGCCAAGCTTTTGGAGCGCAAGCGTCAAGAGGAGCGCGCCGAGCTTGATGCGCTGGGTGCGGGCGGAAACGCCTCGTGGGGTAATCAGATGCGTTCCTATGTTTTGCACCCGTATCAGATGGTCAAGGACCTGCGCACTAACTATGAGGTAGGCGATCCCTCGAAGGTTCTGGACGGTGACTTGGACGGATTCCTGGAGGCTGGCATTCGGTGGCGAATGGCTGAGGCGCAGAAGGCAGAGAAGGAAAGTTAGTTTTTATACTTTCTGTTGTTAACTCGTGTTGCTAATGTGGCTTGAGTGATCACCTTTGAAAATGTGTCCAAGGTCTATAAGACGTCGACCAGACCTGCGCTTGACGATGTCTCCTTTGAAATCGAAGACGGCGAGTTCGTGTTCCTTATCGGCCCTTCTGGCTCCGGTAAGTCCACGTTCCTTCAGCTGATGGTGCGTGAAACGAACGTCAGCTCTGGCGACATTCACTTTGACAACTTCCACGTCAATGCCTTGAAGGGGCGCCAGATCAATCAGCTGCGCCAGTCCATCGGTTACGTCTTCCAAGACTTCCGCCTGCTGCCGAAGCTCAACGTCTATCAAAACGTAGCCTTTGCGCTCGAGGTAATTGGCAAGAAGAAGTCGAAGATCGACAAGGCCGTGCCGGAGGTCCTCGAGATGGTGGGGCTGGGTTCGAAGCAGCACCGCATGCCGCACGAGCTGTCCGGTGGTGAGCAGCAGCGCGTGGCTGTGGCCCGCGCGTTCGTCAACCGTCCGAAGCTGGTGCTGGCCGACGAGCCCACCGGCAACCTGGATCCGGGTACGGCCACTGAAATTTTGAGCCTGCTCACTCAGATCAATCGCCGTGGTACCACCGTGGTTATGTCGACGCACAACGCCCGCGCGGTTAACGACGCCCGCCAAAGGGTCCTCGAGCTTCACAACGGAAAGCTCGTGCGCGACGAAGCCAACGCACTGTACGGGGAGGCGCTCTAAATGCAACTGGGACTAGTAACGCGCGAGGCCTTCAAAGGACTGGGCCGAAACCTGACTATGACCATCGCTATGGTCATCACCACCGCCATTTCTGTAGCCCTCGTGGTGGCCGGCGTGCTGGTGACTAACATGACCAACGACACCAAGGGCCTCTACTTGGAGCGCGTTGAGGTAATGATCCAGCTCAACGAGGACATCTCCGCTAATGACCCGAGCTGTACCTCGCCAGCCTGTGCCGACCTGAAGAAGCAGCTCGAGGAAGATGATGGCATTGAGTCGGTGACCTACCGCGACCGTCAGGCTTCCTACGACCGCTTCGTGGAGCTTTTCCAGGAAACCGATCCGGTCATGGTGGAGGAGACCTCTCCAGATGCGCTGCCGGCGGCGTTCCACGTCCGCCTCGTTGATCCGACGAACACTGCGCCAATCGACGCAATTAAGGACAACCCTGCGGTCAGTGAGGTCATCGACCAGCAGGAGGAGGTGCGCGGTGCTGCGAACAACCTCGACTCCATCCGTAACGCCACCTTCCTGTTGGCAGCGGTGATGGCCATTGCAGCGATCTTCCTTATCGCCAACATGGTCCAGATTGCCGCCTTTAACCGCTCCCGCGAGATGTCTATCATGCGTATGGTGGGCGCCTCCCGCTGGATTACCCAGGCGCCGTTCGTGTTGGAGGCACTCCTTGGTACGTTCATCGGCGTGGTCCTCGCCGGTATTGGCGTGGTCGTGGGCAAGTCTGCCGTGCTGGATCCTTCGCTGAAAAACCTCTACGAGTCCCAGCTCTTGACCCCAATCAAGACCAGCGACATCTGGGTGGCTCTACCGATCGTGGGCGTCCTCGCGCTCTTCTTCGCGGCGCTTACCGCGCAAATTACGCTGCGCGCTTATGTACGCAAGTAAGCACCGCGTATAGTTGTAGAAATTATGGCGAAGAAGGCAAAGAAGAAAGCAGCGGTCGACAACAACACGACCCTAGCCACCAATCGCCGTGCCCGTCACGATTACAAGATTCTCGATACCCTCGAATGCGGCATGGTCCTGGTGGGAACCGAAATCAAATCTATGCGTGAGGGCAAGATTTCCCTCGTCGATGCGTTCGCAACCATCGACGACGGTGAGGTCTACATCCGCAATCTCCACATCCCCGAGTACTCGCAGGGAACGTGGACGAACCACTCGCCAAAGCGCACCCGCAAACTGCTTTTGCACCGCCGCGAAATCGACAAGCTCATGGGCCAGGTGCGCGACGGAAACAAGACCTTGATTCCGCTCAAGGTCTACCTCAAGGATGGCCGTGCCAAGTGCGAGCTGGGGCTTGCGCAAGGTAAGCAGGATTACGACAAGCGTGAGGCTATCAAGCGCCGCGATCAGGATCGCGAAATCACTCGCGAGCTGGGACGCCGCGTGAAAGGCATCAACGCTTAAGTGCTTGGCGACGCCCGGGGGCGTAGCCTGGGTGCATGATTCATACGGCGAAGGCGCATGATATGGCCAAGGGGAAGACCTCAACCAAGGGCACCACGGTGTTGGTGGACAGGCTCTGGCCCCGCGGCATCAGCAAAGAGGACCTGCGCGCGGACGAGTGGCTCAAGGACGTGGCACCCACGCCGCAGCTGCGCAAGTGGTGGAACCACGATCCGGATTCCTTTGATGAGTTCGCGAAGCGCTATCGCGCGGAACTTGAGGAAAACGACAGCGACGACATGGAGACCTTGCGATCCCTTGCGGACAAAGGAGCTGTCACGCTGCTCTTTGCCGCTAAGGACCGGGAGGTCAACCATGCCGTCGTGCTAAAAGACTGGCTGGAATCCCAGTTAAACAAGAAGAACTAAGCCCTCTGGGCTGGGGTGGTTGAGCTGGGGTGGGTGAGGCCAGCTCAGCTGTTAGTTAAAGATGCCCCAGATTGCCGCGCCCACGGCCACCAGGCCGGTGATGACAACGAAGTAGTTGCTGAAGCGGTTGCGGAAGCGGGCCAGGCCCGGAATCTTGTGGATGGCGTACATCGGCAGTAGGTAGAGGATTGCTGCGATGAAGGGGCCGCCGATGGCCTCGATGAGCCCGAGGATGGACGGGTCGATGATGGCGACAATCCACGCGCACACGAAGATGAAGAAATGCATGATTCCGTTGAGCTTGGCCTGCGAGAAGTTCTGCGTGGCACCTGGTGCGATACGGCGCAGCAGGTAGTTGCCGCCTTCGGTGGCACCGAGGACGTGGCCGAAGTAGGAAGAAACGATGGCCACGATGGCGATGAATGGGGACACGAAAGCAAGCACTGGAACGCCCGTCACGTTAGCGAGGTAGGACAGGACTGGCAGGTTTTGCTCGCGTGCCTCCGCGAGGCCATCTGCACCCAGCGCGAGGGTGCACGACCACACGAAGAACATTGTGAATACAGTCAGCAAGATCGCGGTAAGCGCGAGTGCACGGGAGGCGTTCCCAGAGCTCTTCTCCTTGCCGTGCGCTGCGACCATAGCCAAGGAGAACTGGGAAATGGCGGGGGAGTGGTTGAAAGCGAAGACAAGGACGGGGATGATGAGCGCGACGCTGCCGACGATGCTCCAGTCAGCATTTCCTGTGCTTGCGAAAGAGTCGAAGTCCCAACGGGGAATGAGGTAGAGGGAGAGCGCGCCGAGACAGAAGATTAGCGGGTAAACCAAGAACTGGGTGACCTTCAGGACCATCTTCTGGCCGAAGCCGAAGACTACGGTCATGATTCCGACGAGCAGGAATGATAGGAACGGACGGGGGATTTCCGTGCCGTTGAGCTGGTTGACGATGAAGCTATTAACCGTGTTGGTGATGGAGACACCGTAGATCAAGACGATCGGGAAGATGGCCAGGAAGTACAGGATAGAGATGACAAAACCTGCGGTCTTACCGAAGTAGTCGGTCACGACTTCGGTGATGTCATCGCCTTGACGTGGGGATGCACAGATCATGCGCGCGAGGCCGCGGTGTGAGAAGTACGTCATGGGGCCAATGAGGAGGGTGGCGATGACGAGCGGCCAGAAGCCGAAGCTGCCGGCGTTGATGGGCAGGAACAAGATTCCTGCACCGACTGCGGTGCCGAAGAGTGAGATGGCCCATTCCGTGTTGGTTGCGTGGTGGGCGTTATCTGATGCGGGGTGGGCATCCGAAAGTGCGGCAGCTTCGCTGGCGCTGGTGCTGTTCACGTTCTCTGCTGATGATGAAGTCACTGTTTGCCTTTGATTATCGGTTTACATTTTTGAGAGCAGTGTGAAAATAGGCTAGCAGCTGTAGTGCACGTCACGAATGCGTTCCAGCTAATTAATAGTCTCCCGTATGTCTGGAATTTGAGACTTGAGGGAATAGTCTTGGGTGGAGTAGTGTTGTACGAACTGTAGAGAAAGCACATGCCCGCTCTACGGATGTAGGGGGTCGACTTGGTTTCGACTTCGTACATTGAGCCAGGGGAAGCGTGCCGGTGCAGGCTGGAGACCACCGTAAGCGTCGCAGCAACCAATAAACGCAGAGAAGAACTCTCAGCGTGACTACGCCCTCGCTGCCTAATTTCAGCGACGCGTGTCTGTCAGCCCAGGTTTAGTTCCTGACCTGGTTCCTGGCATCGACTAAGGAACTTGCTCCACCGGCTTGTCGTTCGGTAGGTGGGGGACTTTTAGAGCGACTGGGCCCATCATCCGGAACGTGTTTGCCCGTGCCGGAGGGCCGAGTAGAGATCCTGTGCAGACTGCGCACGGAGAAGCCCTGGCGAGGTGACGAAGGACCCGGGTTCAATTCCCGGCGGCTCCACCGCAAAGTCCCAGCTAGATTACGTCCTAGCTGGGGCTTTTCAATTTTTAGCCGAATCGCGTGAGCCTGGTTGTTAAGAACAAAAAGAAAGGGACTGCAATAACCGCGGTCGTTCTTTTCATTGTTGGCACGATCCTTGCCGTCGTAGTTTCTGCGTTGGGAACGGCAAGGCCCGGTAAGCTGCAGGTATGACACGCAACGCTACGCCGGACGAAGGTGAGAAGAAGGGGGCATCGGCAAGCCCTGCCGTCGCTGCGCCCAATAGCGGGGAGCTCGTGCGCACGTCGGTGCCCTGGGCGTATGGCTCGGCGGGGGAGGGCGCGTGGCATTTGTCGCGCCGGGCGTGGGGGGTAGTTGTGCGCCGGGTGCGCTATGAGTTCTTCATGAACGCGATGATGGACCGCGCGGCGACGCTCACGTTCTTTACGGTGCTCACGGCGCTGCCCATGGTGTTGGGCGTGTACTCCATTGCGACGCTGGTGCTCGCGCGCAATGAGGAACAGGTGCAGAAACTCACGGCTGATTTCATCGGGACGTACCTGCCGCCGGAATGGGCGGATGCCGCACAGCGGATCGTGGATGCGGTGGTGGGGTCGACGCAACAGTCGACGCTCATGCTGGTGTTATCGGTGGTCCTTGCACTGTCTTCATCCTCGGCGTATGTGCGGGCGTTCGCGCGCAGTGCCAATGCGATGTATGGGCGAGTGGAAGGCCGCGGGCTCGTGCGCACGTGGACAGTGATGTGGCTTCTTACCATCGCAATGGTGCTGGGCGCCGTGGTGATCTTTGTGGCGCTCATGCTGCAGCGCGACATCGTAGTGGGGCTGTTGCGGCCTTTTGGTGGGGTCGCGGGTGTTTCTTCGGTGCGTTCTTTCCTCGTCGATTCCTTCCTGCCGGTGTGGCAATGGCTGCGCTGGCCGGTCGTGGCGGTGATGAGCGTGACACTGTTGGCGTTGTTGTATCGCTTCGCGCCGAATGTGCGGACGCGGAAATTCCAGTGGCTCACGGTGGGCTCAACTATCGCGTTACTGGGTGCTGTCGTGGCGTGGGGACTGGTGCGGGTCTATCTCACGGTGGTGGGTGCGCGCAGCGCGTACGGCGCGCTGGGTACGGTCATCATCGCGCTGTTTGTGTTGTGGATCATGAACACACTGTTTATCCTCGGCGTGAAGATCGACGCGGAGATTACGCGCGCGATGGAGTTGGAGCGGGGGCTCGAGTCGGAGCGCGTTATCCAGGCGCCGCCGCGCGCGACGGGCTCGGCGGTGGCGCAGTCCGCCGCTGTGAGAGAACTGGAGGGGTTGGGCAAGGAGATCCGACTTGAAGATTGAGCATGAATGAGAGTGTGGCATATCGGTACACCCGGATGGCATGCGGAAACGACAACTGCCCCGTCACTTTCTCTCGGGCCCCGATTCCGCAGGCCCCGCCGACAAGGCGCATGAGGTCTGCCCTTATAGCAACGCCACCCGCGGCAACATTGACGTCAAGGTTTCTGTCGTCGAGGATTAATCGGCGCGGTGCTGGAGCACCGTTTCTTAACCACAAAAGCGCTGAACCAGCGCATCGTATGCCTTCACCGTGAGATCTAGGTCTTCCAGGTGGAGGCATTCGTCATGGGAATGTAGCTCGTTGTTGGCGCTCGCTAAGTCCCGTGCGCGAGCATGCAGGGCGAAACCATAGCCCACACCACCCATGCGGCGGGCGAATCGCAGATCTGAGCCGCCCGAGGCGTAGATGGGCACAACTGATGCCTCTGGGAAGAACTCGCCAAATGTCGCAGCCATCGCATCCCAGAGCGGACCCTCTGCAGGCGATGCCGAGGGGGTCTCATTGTTGAGATGCTCGATCCTTATCTCATCAGCCATGTCACCCAGCGCCGCAATGAGGGCGGCGTCGACAGAATCCGCGGTATCCGTCGGATGCGCCCGGATGTCGAGGTTGAGATAAGCCTTCGAAGGGATGACATTGATGGCGCTACCGCCATGAATCCCCGTGAAAGCGATGTTGGTGTGACTAAACGAGTGTGCGAACGCCGCTAGCTCACCGAAAGTCTCATAAGTAGCGTCCCCTGCGGATCCGTCGACAAGCGCGGCGGTGGTATCCGGATCGAAGTGGAACGCCTCCACGAACCAAGACCACACGTGGTCATAGGCGGGCGGCATCGCCAACGCGCCCACGCGCCGGGCGGTCTCCGCCAGTGTGAGGATGGATGAAGACTTTCCATAGGGAAGGGAGCCGTGCCCCGTATCCCCCGTGGCATGGAGGCGACGCTGGAAGATGCCCTTCTCGCCGACGTTGATAACCAGAGCATCGCTGCCATCACGCACCGGCAGATGCGAGCCGCCAGTCTCGGAGAGGCAGTTCTTCCAGGAAAATGCGTCGGGGCGGTTCTCAGAAATCCAGCGCGCGCCCAACCTCCCGCCGGATTCTTCGTCGGCGAGCCCCACGAAGGTCACTGTTCCCTGTGGCGGGTTGCCTGCCTGTGCGCGCCGGGCTGTTTCGCGCGTGGCTGCGGCTTGCGACGCCGTGATGAAGAGCATGTCGAATACTCCGCGGCCGTACAAAACGCCGTCTACCACCTCGGCGCCGAAGGGATCGTGAGTCCATTTGTCTTCGTCAACGGGGACTACGTCAAGGTGGCCGAGCATCGTCAGTGGTTCCGCTGTGGGGTTGCTGCCGGGCACTGTAAACGCGATCGACACGCGGCCGGGTTCTGGCTCGAAGCGCTCCACCTGGGCTCCCGAGCCCTCGAAGAACTCCTCCAACAGGTCCGCGTTGCGGTACTCGTGGCCACTTCCCGGGGTGCCGTCGTTGATGCAACGATTGCGAATTAACCCCTGCAAGAGTTCAAGAGTGTCGTTGAATAAACCCATTCTGAGGAAGTCGCCTTTCTGGTTTTGCCGTTGAGTGTCCCACGTTCCAAGGTTTCTATATCTCAACCGATAAATAAAAACTTGAGATGTGCGTCACTGCCGCATGTAATGTAAGTTACATTGTCTAGAAAGTATTGCGGGGATAACCCCTCGGCAAATGGGCAAGATGACCAAAAATAAAAGACCAATCCCCTTAAAGCACGAGGAGAACCACCATGGCCATCACAAAAGAGACCACGAGTGACCCGCAGGGGAGCGCAGGTCCTGCAAAGGATGCGAAAACTCAGCCAGCCAGTAACGGTTGGCTCGATAAGTTTCTCAACGGCATTGAATACGCGGGCAACAAGCTGCCAGAGCCGTTCACCATCTTCCTGATCCTGTTCCTCATCACCGGCGTTGCTTCTTCCATCATGGCGTGGATGGACATCAAGGTGCAGGTACCTGGATCTGATGAAATCCAGCCCGTCAAGGGCTTATTCACCGGCGAGGGCATGTCGTGGTTTACCACCACGATGGGCGAGAATTACATCAACTTCCCGCCGCTGGTTACGGTGCTGCCCATCATGCTGGCAGTCGGCGTGGCCGAGCGCTCCGGAATGCTCTCCGCCCTCATTCGCAAGCTCTTCGGCTCTGCGAAGCCATGGCTTTTGCCTTACGCAGTCGGCGTCATTGGCGTGACCGCATCGGTCATGGCTGACGCTGCCTTCGTTATCGTTCCGCCACTGGCGGCGATGGTGTTCAAGGCAGCCGGCCGTCACCCTGTCGCAGGCCTCATCGGTGGCTTCGCTGCCGTTGGCGCTGGCTACTCCACCGCGCTGGTCCCGACCTCCCTGGATGCGCTGTTCGCAGGTATTACCACCGCGGTTATGGAGACCCTCCCGGGCATGGAGTTCTCTGACGTGAACGCAATGTCCAACTACTTCTTCAATGTGGCATCTTCCATTGTTCTCGGTGTCTTGGCTGGTTTCATCACTGATCGCGTCATCGAGCCGCGCATGTGGAAGCAGGAAGTGCCTACGGAAGAGGACATTGATCCGGAAGAGGCCGCGCACCGCGGCGACCGCGACGAGAACGGCGAGGAGCTCTCCGCAGAGCTTTCCCCGACTGAAAGCAAAGGCCTGGTGTGGTCTGCAGTTGCCACCGTCATCGTTACCGCGGCACTGTTGTTCGCCATTCTTCTGCCAGAATCCCCGTGGCGTAACGAGACCGGCGGCTTCCTGCCGAAGTCGCCGCTGATGAGCTCCATCGTCTTCATCGTCTTCCTGTACTTCCTTGTGCTCGGTGTGGTCTATGGCAAGGTCGTGGGCACCGTCAACGGCATCAAGGACGTCGTCGACATGATGATTGGCTCGCTGAAAGACATGTTGAGCTTCCTCATCTTGGCCTTCATCTTGGGCCAGTTCGTGGCGCTGTTTGCGTGGACCGGCATCGGTACTTTTACTGCGGTCAAGGGCGCGGCGTTCCTGGAATCCATCGGTCTCACCGGCTTCGGCGCGGTCCTCGCGTTCATCGTCCTGGCCTCGTGCCTGAACCTGCTCATCATCTCCGGTTCTTCGATGTGGACCCTGATGGCGGCAGTGTTCGTTCCGATGTTCGTATTGCTGGGCTATGAGCCGGCCTTCATTCAGGGCGCCTTCCGCGTGGGTGACTCTGCAACTCAGATCATCACTCCGCTGAACCCGTACATGATTGTGATGCTGGGATTCCTGCAGCGCTACGAGCCGAAGGCAGGCCTGGGCACCCTGATGTCGCGCCTGATGCCATACGTGGTTCCGTTCTTCACCGCGTGGGCAATTCTGCTGGCCATCTGGTTCTACGCAGACCTGCCGCTGGGTCCGGGCAACAACATTTTCATCGAGGGATAACGTGTGCGATAGCGACAATCACGCAAGAAACAATCCATCAACGGCATATCTGGAGGCCACGGAGCAGCTCATTGCGCAGCGCGTGGCGGCCGTCCAAACGGCCAACGCGGGAGCGCAAGCATCCTTGGCGGAGGCTTATGCGGGGCAGGACGTGCTGTGGAAGGCGGCGTCGGAAAGTGCTGACGCCCACCGCGAGCTTGCCGCCCACATCGTGCAGGATTTGCATGCTCACCCAGAGACGGCCTTCGAGGAACACCGCTCGATGGGCATGCTTGCCGGCGTCGTGGAGCAACGCGGTTTCCCCGTCCGGTGCGGTGTTTACGGGGTGGAAACCGCTTTCGAGGCGGAGTGGAGGAGCCCGAACTTCGATGCGTCATCTCATCCCACCGTGGCAATCATGGCTGAGTATGACGCGCTGCCCGGTATCGGGCACGGCTGTGGTCACAACGTCATCGCTGCCGCGGGCGTGGGCGGATTCCTATCCGCGGTCGAGGCGCTGCGTAAGAACGGCGGCGTCGAGGGGCGCCTGCTGCTGCAGGGTACCCCGGCCGAGGAGGGGCATTCGGGCAAGGAGTACATGATCCGTGGCGGCAGCCTTGACTCTGTGGATGCAGCGATGATGATCCACGGCTTTGGCTATGACATTGGCTCGCACGCGTGGGTCGGGCGCCGCAGCGTCAACGTGAGCTTCCGCGGCGTGGCGGCGCACGCGAGTTCGCAACCTTTCATGGGACGCAACGCCCTCGACGCAGCATCCTTGGCCTACCAGGGCATTGGCCTGATGCGTCAGCAGATGCCTCCGAGCGATCGCGTCCACGCCATCATGGGCGGGGGAGCGCGACCTTCGGTGATTCCGCGTGAAGCCTCGATGCACATCTATGTGCGTTCCTTGGGCAACCAGACCCTCATGGATTTGTCCCAACGCGTTAACGAAATCGTTGAGGGGGCTGCGCTAATGGCCGGCGTCCAGGTCGATGTCGAATGGGACGAGCACCCGATGACGCTGCCGGTACGCAACAACGAGGCGCTGGTGGAGCGGTGGACGCGCACGCAAACGCTGCGCGGAAGGACGGCGCTTCCCGCGGGAACCGTGCCGGAGACCCTTGCCGCGTCCACGGACTTCGGTAACGTCTCGCACCTTGTGCCGGGCATTCACCCGATGGTCAAGGTCTCTCCGTCCGACGTTGCCTTGCATACCGAGGACTTCGCTCGCTGGGCCGCAACGGATGCGGCTGTCGACGCCGCAGTGGACTCGGCGGCAGGCTTGGCCCAAGTAGCGATCGACTACTTGGCGGACATGAAAATGCGCGCGGCAGCGAACGCGGAGTTTGCTGAACAGGGCGCTGTTTCGGTGGCGGATCTCTTGGCCAAGTCGGCCACGGACTAGGTGCCGGGTAGGTGAGAAGTAGGTTTTCTTGCACTGTGCAAGGGTGGGGGTAACCACCTCTTTGTGCAGTGCAACCTACAATTTATTGCATTTGTAGGCGTGCCTAGCAAAAAGTTGGTTGAAAGGTAAGGCTTACATCAGTTAGGTTAGGCGAGTATTCGAAAATCTCTCGAAAAGGACATCATGACCGCCAAGATTCGTCGTTCTCTCGTCGCGTCCGTCGCAGCTCTGTCGATGGCTCTGACCGCTTGCTCTTCTGCAGAAGAGTCCACCTCCGGTTCTTCTGACACCTCCGCAGCGTCCTCCTCCGAGACCACGGAGATCACTCTTGAGGACAACTTCGGTGAGAAGAAGATTGCTGCCCCGGTTACCGCCCCAGCCGTTACGGACAACCGCGCTTTCGAAATTCTTGCTGACTGGGATGTCAAGATTGCCGCCGCGCCGCTGAAGCTGGTACCTTCCACCGTGCGCGATGTCTACAACAAGGATACCGTCGCAGCTGACCTCGGTTCCCACCGCGAGCCAGACCTCGAGGCACTCGTTGCCGCTGAGCCAGACGTGATCTGGAACGGCCAGCGCTTTGAGCAGTACCAGGAAGACATTGAGAAGCTGGTCGAGGACGTTCCGGTCGTTGACTTTGAGCCGCGCGATAACAAGGACTTCTTTGAAGAACTCAAGCGCCACACCGAGGCACTGGGCAAGACCTTCGGACACGAAGAGGACGCAGCCAAGCTCATCAAGGACTTCGACGCAGCCGCAAAGCGTGCCAAGGAAGCTTATGATCCTTCCAAGAAAGTCATGGCAGTGAACACCTCCGGTGGCGAGATCGGCTACATCGCGCCGAAGATCGGCCGCACCTACGGCCCGGTTTTCGACCTCATCGGTATGACCCCGGCTCTGGAGGTTCCGGAAGGAACCGATGACCACGAGGGCGACGACATCTCCGTCGAGGCAATCGCTGAGTCCAACCCGGACTGGATCCTCGTCATGGACCGCGACGCAGCCATCAGCAAGGAAGGCAAAGAGCACGTTCCAGGCGACAAACTCGTTAACGAGAATGCTGCGCTGAAGAACGTGACCGCAGTCAAGGAAGGCAACGTCTACGTTGCCCCGGCTGATACCTACGTCAACGAGAGCATCATTACCTACACTGAGATTCTCAACGCTCTGGCCGATGCCTTTGAGAAACAGTCCTAACCTGCACCAATAGAACCGAAACCGGAACGCCGAAAGGCTTTCCGGTTTTTGGTGTGAAAGAGATAGATTTTGACTTCAGCAGAGATAACCGCGGTTCAAGAAGCACCACCCGCGCGCCGTTCCCGCGGCAAGCTTTTCACTTGGAAGCTGTTGCTCGGCGTCGTGGCTGTAGCGGCGTTGCTCCTCCTTTCGCTCATGGTGGGGGAGTATTCGATCCTTGAGCACGACGACGGCCGCGACATGTTTATGACCACGCGCATTCCGCGCACCATCGCCCTGGTGCTCGCGGGCGCGGCGATGGCGATGAGTGGATTGGTGATGCAGCTGCTCACCCAGAATCGCTTCGTTGAACCCACGACCACGGGTACCACGGAATGGGCAGGCCTCGGCCTTCTCTTTTCGATGATCGTGCTCCCGCACGCGTCGGTGCTTGGCCGCATGGTCATCTCTGTTGTGTTTTCTTTCATCGGCACGATGGTCTTCTTCGCTTTCTTGCGCCGAGTCACGTTGCGCTCCTCGCTCATCGTGCCGATCATCGGCATCATGCTGGGCGCCGTCGTCAGCGCGGTGTCCTCTTTCGTGGCACTGACCACCGACAAACTGCAGCAGCTGGGTATCTGGTTCATGGGCTCGTTCACCTCCGTGTACGAGGGCCAGTACGAGGTACTGTGGATCGTGTTGCTGGTGCTGCTCGCGGTGTTCTTCTACGCGGACAAACTCACAGTCGCCGGCTTGGGCCAAGAAATCGCCACCAACGTGGGCCTGAATTACAACCGAATGATCCTCATCGGCACCGGGCTCATCGCTGTGGCCACTGGCGTGGTCACCGTGGTCGTGGGCTCCCTGCCTTTCTTGGGACTTATCGTTCCCAACGTGGTGAGCATGTTCCGCGGCGATGACCTGCGCTCAAACCTTCCTTGGGTATGCCTGCTCGGTATTGCCACGGTCACCTTGTGTGACCTCATCGGCCGAACCGTCATTTCGCCGTTTGAGCTGCCCGTATCCGTCATCCTGGGCGTGATTGGCGCGGCCGTCTTCGTATTCCTGATTGTGAGGTCCACCCGTGAGCGTTAAGACAGAGCAGCGCACAGGCGACGTCGCCAAGCAACGCTATGTAGGCTCCTTCCAGTCGGCCAAAGCAGCGCGCAAGTATTGGGTCATCTTGGTGGCGCTCATCGTGGCGGGCGCACTCTTCGCGTTTGGCCTGCTGGCGTATGGCAATCCCATGGACTTCGGAACGCGTAAGTGGTGGCTCATCGCGCAACGCCGCGCCGACGCCGTGACCGCCATGGCTATCGTGGCTGTGTGCCAAGCCGTTGCGACCGTGGCCTTTCATACAGTCACCAACAACCGCATCCTGACCCCGTCCATCATGGGCTTTGAATCGCTCTACGTGGCGATTAATACTGCGACCGTCTTCTTCCTAGGTGCCACGGGCCTGACGGAAGCCCGCAATATGGGCACCTTCCTGTTCCAGATGGCAGTGATGATTGTGCTCTCGCTCATCCTGTACTCGTGGCTGCTGACCAACCGCAGCAACAGCATGCATGCGATGCTATTGGTCGGCGTAGTCATTGGTGGCGGACTTGGATCGCTGTCCACTCTGATGCAGCGCATGCTGACACCCAGCGAGTTCGACGTGCTGACGGCACGACTGTTTGGCTCGGTCAACAATGCCGAGACTGAGTATTTTCCCATCGCAATTCCGCTGGTGATTGCGGCGACGGCGTTGCTCTTCTTTAATTCCCGCCGCCTCAACGTGCTCTCGCTTGGTCGCGACGCTGCCACCAACCTCGGCGTGAATCACAAGTTCAACGCGATCTTTACTCTGATCCTGGTATCAGTTCTCATGGCCACCACGACCTCGCTCGTAGGTCCCATGACCTTCCTCGGATTCTTGGTGGCAACCTTGGCCTACCAGTTCGCGGAAACCTACGATCACCGATACTTGTTCCCCATGGCCATCGCCACCGCCTTTGCTGTGCTGACGGGTGCGTACTTCCTCATGCAGCACGTCTTCTACGCACAGGGCGTTGTATCCATCATCATTGAGCTCGTCGGCGGCTCGGTATTCCTCATCGTCATTTTGCGAAAGGGCAGACTGTGATCACACTCAATAACGTTGCGAAGACCTATTCGCACGAGACGAACATTGGCCCAGTGTCCCTTGACATTCCGGCCGGCGGTATCACCGCGCTTGTGGGGCCCAACGGTGCCGGCAAGTCCACACTGTTGACGATGGTGGGGCGTTTGCTCGATATCGACGAAGGCACCATTGAGGTCGCTGGATTAGACATCGCCTCTACCAAGTCCCAGGACTTGGCCAAGATTTTGTCCATCCTGCGGCAGGAGAACCACTTCATCACGAAGCTGACGGTGCGTCAGCTCGTGGGGTTTGGCCGCTTCCCGTACTCGCATGGCCGCCTGACGGCTAAGGACGAGGAGATCATCTCCAAGTACATTGACTTCCTTCACCTCAGCGATTTGGAGAACCGCTACCTGGATCAGCTCTCGGGCGGCCAGCGTCAGCGCGCGTATGTGGCGATGGTCCTGTGCCAGGAGACTGATTACGTTTTGCTGGACGAGCCTCTCAACAACCTTGATATCGCGCACTCCGTGGAAATGATGAAGCACCTCAAGGAGGCCGCGCAGAACTTCGGGCGCACGATCATCATTGTTTTGCATGACATCAACTTCGCTGCCCGCTACGCCGATCACATCTGTGCGGTGAAGAATGGGGAAGTGGTGGCCTTCGGTAATCCGGAGGAGGTCATGCGCGACGAGGTGCTGACCCCAATCTTCAATACGCCCATCACGGTTATCAACGGCCCCGACGGTCTGTTGGCGTGCTATCACTAGCTGCTTGACGACGTCGCACCTTCTGGGCGCTTCTTGATACGCCAGGTTTGTCCCCGAAATGGGGATTTACCTGGCGATTTGTGTACTTACACTAGTGCGCGCTAAATTATTCCAAGTCGCAACGAGGTGGCCGCAAGGTTAACAAGTTGAGATGAGGATGAATTCTTCTTCACGGATTTGACACAAATCAAAGAAGTGAGTAAGTTAATCCGAGTCGCTTCAAGAGTTAGGAGCTGAAGTTCCGAGCTAGCGAAGTCGCGATGATGTCTGAGAACTCAATAGTGTGCCAATGTA
>NZ_KV788493.1:0-30331 GCF_001807295.1 Corynebacterium sp. HMSC06C06 | reverse complement strand
AGCCAAAGGCAGAAGAGAAGTCTGAGCCTAAGGCAGAAGAAAAGGCAGAGCCTAAGGTCGAGGAGAAGGAAGAGAAGTCCGCACCAGCAGCTTCTGACTCCAAGCCTGCAGTTTCTGAGGGCTCCACCAAGATCAACAACGGCGACGACGTTCCTTACGTCACCCCGCTGGTCCGCAAGCTGGCTGAGAAGCACGGCGTAGACCTCTCCACTGTCTCCGGCACCGGCGTCGGCGGCCGCATCCGCAAGCAGGATGTTCTGGCTGCTGCTGGCGAGGGCGAGGCTCCGGCTTCCGCACACGCAGGCTCCACCGATACTCGCGCTCGCTGGTCCACCAAGTCTGTCGACCCAGAAAAGCAGGAGCTCATCGGCACCACGCAGAAGGTCAACCGCATCCGCGAAATCACCGCTGCAAAGATGGTCGAGGCACTGCAGATTTCTGCCCAGCTCACCCACGTCCAGGAAGTCGACATGACCGCCATCTGGGATCTGCGCAAGCAGTCCAAGCAGGCCTTCATCGAAAAGTACGAGGCAAACCTGTCCTTCCTGCCGTTCATCGTTAAGGCAACCGTTGAGGCTCTGGTTTCCCACCCGAACGTCAATGCTTCCTACAACCCTGAGACCAAGGAAATGACCTACCACGCAGACGTCAACGTGGCCATCGCAGTTGATACCCCACGTGGCCTGCTCACCCCGGTCATCCACAAGGCACAGGACCTCACCCTGCCGGAGATTGCCAAGGCAATCGCTGAGCTGGCTGACAAGGCACGCAACAACAAGCTGAAGCCAAACGATCTGACCGGTGCAACCTTCACCGTCACCAACATCGGCTCTGAAGGCGCGCTGCTGGATACCCCAATTCTGGTTCCGCCACAGGCTGGCATCCTCGGCACCGCTGCTATCACCAAGCGTGCGGTTGTCGTGAACGAGAACGGCCAGGATGCAATCGCCATCCGCCACATGTGCTACCTGCCATTCACCTACGACCACCAGGTCGTCGACGGTGCTGACGCAGGCCGCTTCATCACCACCATCAAGGACCGCCTCGAGACCGCTGATTTCGCAGCTGACCTCGACATCTAAGTCCTGATTCCCGCTTAAGGGTCACGGCCCCTTCGCTCCCCCCACATCTGCTGGGTGCGAAGGGGCCGTAGGTGTTTTCATGACCGCCAGATTCTGCCCGCTAGATTTCGCCCGCTAAGACTTGTCCCCCCAATCTCTAATGTGAGACACGACACTATATACTGTGACGCATGCTGCGTTCAGATTGGTTCCGCGTTGCCTTAGGCATGTTCCTTGTGGCTTTTGGCGCCAATTTCTTCGCGCCCATGGTCGTGGTCTATCAGCTGAAGGCGGGCCTGAGTTTTAGTCAGTCATCGTTCCTCTTCGGTGTCTACGCCCTCGGGCTCATGGTGGCGCTCTTCCTAGGCGGCCCACTATCAGACTCTCTTGGCCGGAAAACCATAATGCGCCCTGCCGTGGCGTGCACGCTGGTTGGCTCGCTGGTGCTGATGCTCGGAAACTCGGGTAGCTTTCTTGTGCTCCTGGTAGGCCGCCTCATCATTGGCGCCGCAGTGGGCCTGGCGATGTGCTCCGGCGCTGCATGGCTCAAGGAGCTCAGCACCTCCGCTGTCACCGGTGCACGCCGCTCCTCTATCTCTCTTTCCCTTGGCTTCTCCCTCGCACCCGGTGTCTGCGGACTGCTCGCCGAATTCGCGCCCGCCCCAACGCTGCTCCCCTTCCTCGCACCAGTCAGCCTAGCTATCCTCATCATTCCATTGGTGTGGACTACTCCAGCCGATCACTGCCCGAGCGCCCAAGCCGCCGCTACCCGCGCTGCCCATCGGGTCTGGGTCCCACGCAGCCTATTTAGCCGGCGTTTTCTTCCAGTCGCCGTTTATGCGCCGTGGGTATTCGGCACCGCCACCACTGGTTTGGTGTTCATGCCTGCATTGCTCAGCGAGCATTCCGCGCATCCAGTCCTGCTCACTGGCGCCATCGCTTTCCTGACCATGGGCACCGGCGTCGCCACTCAGCGTCTCGCAGGGCGCTTTCACTTCACCGCGGCTCACGGAATGTTCCTTGCAGCCATCGGCATGGCGTTGTGCTTGCTGCTCGCCACACAGCGCACTGAAAGCTGGACGCTGTGGCTACTCCCGTTCATCGCCATCGTGATGGGCAGTGCCTATGGCATCACGATGCTCACCGGACTCGCCCAAACTCAATCTTTAGCCGATCCAAAAGAGTTGGGGGCAGCAACGGGGGTGTTCTATTCACTGACTTATCTTGGCTTTTTCGCGCCGTTCATCTTGTCAAGACTGGGTCCAGCAGTGGGCTATTCGGCCACTTTTATGTGTGGTGTTGTCATTGCACTATTAACAACAGTGTGGCTTAGGGAACTCGGTAGGGGTAAACGAGTTTAGGCCACAGCAACAGGCCTTATACTTAATTCCGGTTTAGGCCATGTTTTAGGCATTCACCATGACGTCCTTCACGGAGCTTCTTTCAAAGGAGATTGAACTTATGGATTTCATCTCGCGCCACCTCGGACCAAATTCTTCCGAGCAAGCGACGATGCTCAACGCACTGGGGTACAACAGCATCGACGCTCTTGTCGACGCTGCCCTGCCCACCACCATCCGCGCCGCATCGGCACCAGCCCTGCCTGATGCGCTGAGCGAAAATGCAGCGCAGGACAAGCTGCGCGAATACGCCAGCCAGAACATCGTGTTGAAGTCCTTCTATGGCCAGGGCTACTCCGATACGCTTACCCCGGCCGTCATCCGCCGCGGCCTGCTGGAGGACGCTGGTTGGTACACCGCTTATACCCCGTACCAGCCGGAGATCTCCCAGGGCCGCCTGGAAGCACTTCTGAACTTCCAGACCATGATCGAATCCCTGACTGGTCTGCCCATCGCCAACGCTTCCCTGCTGGACGAGGCATCCGCCACCGCTGAAGCAGTCGGCCTAATGTCCCGCGCGGTCAAGAAGGGCCGCCGCGTCATCCTGGACTCCCGCCTACATCCGCAGGTGCTCGCTGTGGCGGCGGAGCGCGCTCGCGCCATCGAACTCGAGGTGGAAATCCTCGATATCCGCGAGGGCCTCGTGGGCGAAGACCTCATCGGCGCCGTCATTGCGTACACCGGCACCGAGGGCGACATTTACGACCCACGCGGTGTCATCGAGGAGCTGCACACCCGCGGCGCAGTAGCCACCATCGTGGCCGATCCGCTCTCCCTCCTCCTTCTGGAGGCACCGGGCAAGCTGGGCGCTGACATCGTCATCGGCTCCACGCAGCGCTTCGGCGTTCCACTGTTCTTCGGTGGCCCGCACGCGGCATTCATGGCTGTCACCGACAAGCTCAAGCGCCAGATGCCTGGCCGCTTGGTCGGCGTTTCCAAGGACGCCGAGGGCCGCCCGGCGTACCGCCTGGCCCTGCAGACCCGTGAGCAGCATATCCGCCGTGAACGCGCTACCTCCAACATCTGTACCGCGCAGGCGCTGTTGGCCAACGTAGCGTCCATGTACGCTGTCTACCACGGTCCAGAAGGCCTGAAGAAGATCGCTGAGCACGTTCACGGGCTCGCCGCTTCCTTCGCCGCTGCCGTAAAGGGCGCAGGCAAGACCCTGGTCGCTGACGAGTTCTTCGACACCGTCACTGTCACCGGCGTCGACGCCGCAGGCATCAAGGCATCCCTTCAACAACAGGGGTACCTCGTGCGCGCTATCGGCTCCGAGAAGATCTCCGTCTCCTTTGGTGAGTCCGCAACGCTTGACGACGTCGCCAAGCTCGCCGCCGCATTCGGCGCAGAGTCCGCAGACAAGGACAACGCCGAGTCCGCCGTTAATGCCCTGCCTTCCGCGCTCGTCCGCGCCGAGGCTCCGCTGGAGCACGAGATCTTCAACTCCCTCCACTCCGAAACCCAGATGCTTCGCTACCTGCGCACCCTGGCGGACAAGGACCTGGCTCTGGACCGCACCATGATTCCGCTGGGTTCGTGCACCATGAAGCTCAACCCCACTGCCGCCATGGAGCCCATCTCCTGGCCAGAGTTCGCGGGCATCCACCCATACGCACCGGAAGAGACCACCGCAGGCTGGCGCGCCCTCATCGAGGAACTCGAGGGCTGGCTCGCTGAGCTGACCGGGTATGCAAAGGTCTCCATCCAGCCCAACGCTGGTTCCCAGGGTGAGCTGGCCGGCCTGCTGGCCATCCGCCGCTACCACGTTGCCAACGGAGACTCTGGCCGCGACGTCATCCTCATCCCATCTTCCGCACACGGCACCAACGCGGCCTCTGCTACCTTGGCTAACCTGCGGGTGGTCGTCGTTGCTACCGCAGACGATGGCTCCATCGACCTGGCAGACCTGGATGCCAAGATCGAACAGCACGGTGAGCACATCGCCGGCATCATGATCACTTACCCATCCACCCACGGCGTGTTCGACCCCGAGGTCCGCGACGTGTGCGACAAGGTCCACGCTGCTGGCGGCCAGGTCTACATCGACGGCGCAAACATGAACGCTCTGACCGGTTGGGCACGCCCCGGCGAGTTCGGTGGCGATGTCTCCCACCTCAACCTGCACAAGACCTTCACCATCCCGCATGGTGGCGGTGGACCGGGCGTTGGCCCGGTGGGCGTCGCCAAGCACTTAGTGCCCTTCCTACCGACCAACGCCAACGACGCCTCCATCGATCCGGCCCAGCCGACCCCGACCGAGCACGGCGTTCCCTCCACCGCCAGCCAGTACGGCTCCGCCGGCGTGCTGCCGATTTCGTGGGCATACCTGGCCATGGTGGGCTCCGAGGGCGTCGCGCAGGCCACCAGCCACGCAATCCTGGGCGCTAACTACCTGGCTAAGTCCCTGCAGGATTCCTTCCCGGTTCTCTACACCGGCAACGAGGGCCTCGTGGCGCACGAATGTATCTTCGACCTGCGCGACCTGACCGACGCCTCCGGCGTCACCGCGGCCGATGTGGCAAAGCGCCTCGTGGACTACGGCTTCCACGCACCGACCCTGTCCTTCCCGGTGGCTGGCACCCTGATGGTCGAGCCGACCGAATCCGAGGACTTGGCCGAGCTAGACCGCTTCATCGAGGCTATGCGCTCCATCCGCGCGGAAATCCAGGACATCATCGACGGCAAGGTCGAGTACGAGGCATCCGTCATCCACAACGCTCCGTACACCGCTGCGTCCGTCGCATCCGACGAGTGGAACTACGGCTTTACCCGCCAGGAAGCTGCCTACCCAGTTGCTTCCCTGCGTGCCAACAAGTACTTCCCGCCGGTGCGCCGCATCGACGAGGCTTACGGTGACCGCAACCTCGTGTGCGCCTGCCCGCCACCAGAGGCTTTCGATCTGACTGAAGAGGACTAAACAATGACTGAATTGCTCAACTCCCCGCTGCATGCAGAGCATGAAAAGCTTGGCGCATCCTTTACGGCTTTCGGCCCGTGGAACATGCCGCTGAAGTACGACAACGAATTGGAAGAGCACCGCGCGGTGCGCAACTCCGCTGGCCTATTCGATCTTTCCCACATGGGCGAGATTTGGGTCAACGGTAAAGACGCTGCCAAGTTCTTGTCCTACAGCTTCATCTCCGACCTGACCAACCTCAAGGTGGGCAAAGCAAAGTACTCGATGATCTGTGCCGAAGACGGCGGAATCATCGATGACCTCATCACCTACCGCTTAGACGAGACCAAGTTCCTGGTCGTGCCAAACGCCGGCAACGCCGACGTGGTCTGGGAGGCACTCAACGAGCGCGCTGAGGGCTTCGATGTGGACCTCAACAACGAGTCCCGCGACGTCGCCATGATCGCAGTACAGGGCCCGAAAGCTGCGGAGATTCTCATCCCGCTGGTCGAGGACACCAAGCAGGAAGCCGTCATGGAGCTGCCGTACTACGCAGCGATGACGGGCAAGGTCGCCCGCAAGTATGCCTTCATCTGCCGTACCGGTTACACCGGTGAGGACGGCTTCGAGCTCATCGTCTACAACTCCGACGCCCCAGAGCTGTGGCAGGAGCTGCTCAAGGCTGGCGCTGAGTACGACATCCGCCCGTGTGGTCTGGCTGCTCGTGACTCCCTGCGCTTGGAGGCCGGCATGCCGCTCTATGGCAACGAGCTCTCCCGCGACATCACCCCGGTAGAGGCCGGCATGGCGCGTGCTTTTGCCAAGAAGGAAGCCGACTTCGTGGGCGCGGACGTCGTGCGTCAGCGTGCCGAAGAGGGTCCACAGGTTGCTATCACCGGTTTGGTCTCTGAGCAGCGCCGCGCTGCCCGTGCCGGCTCCGAGGTCTTCGTGGGCGAGACCAAGGTGGGCTCTGTAACCTCCGGTCAACCTTCCCCGACCCTGGGCCACCCGGTTGCCATTGCTTTGCTGGACACCAGCGCGAACCTGCAGGCCGGCGACGCCGTCGAGGTCGACATCCGGGGCAAGCGCTACCCATTCACCGTCGCAGCACTTCCGTTCTACAAGCGCGAAAAATAATCCGCGCTACCGTCTCAACCGTTAAGATAACTAGGCAAGCACCGAACAGCCGCATGGCGCTGTTCGGCCGCGTCTAGGCTTATACCTTGAAAGGACCCCACCACCATGGCTAACCTTCCTGCAGATTTCTCCTACTCCGAGGACCACGAGTGGATCAACTCCTCCGCTGATGCCGCTACCGGCAACACCGTTCGCATTGGCATTACCTCCGTGGCTGCGGACCGCCTGGGCGAGGTCGTCTTCGCCGAGCTGCCGGCAGTTGGTGACACCGTCACCGCTGGCGACACCTGTGGCGAGGTCGAGTCCACCAAGTCTGTCTCTGACCTCTACTCCCCAGTAACCGGCACCGTTACCGCCGTCAACGAGGCCGTGCACGATGACTACGCAGTCATCAACAACGACCCATTCGGAGAGGGCTGGCTCTTCGAGGTCGAGGTCTCCGAGACCGGCGAACTGATGACCGCTGACGAGTACGCTGCCGCAAACGGCGTCTAGTCACAACGCATAAGGCGGGAGGGGATTTCCTCCCGCCTTATGCATGCCCGACTTTCGGTGGCAGTATGAGTAGCGAATCAGTTCTAAACAACCAAAGGAAGCATCCCGAATGACTGCTCCTCGCGAGCCTTTCTTCCCCGCTGACCGTTCCATCCGCGCGTCTGAAGAGCCCCTGGAAATCCGCCATCTCGGCCGCATGGACTATCAAGAGGCGTGGGACCTGCAAGCCGACCTGGCTGCCAAGCGCGCTGCTGGTGAGCACGGCGATGTCATCTTGGTGGTAGAGCACCCGAACATCTATACCGCGGGCAAGCGCACCCAGCCGGAGGATATGCCGGACAATGGTCTGCCCGTCATCACCGTGGACCGCGGCGGGCGCATCACCTGGCACGGCGAGGGCCAGCTGGTGGTCT
Organism: Corynebacterium sp. HMSC06C06; assembly: GCF_001807295.1. Taxonomy (NCBI): domain Bacteria; kingdom Bacillati; phylum Actinomycetota; class Actinomycetes; order Mycobacteriales; family Corynebacteriaceae; genus Corynebacterium; species Corynebacterium sp. HMSC06C06. The sequence continues at coordinate 22,929 of NZ_KV788493.1, read as the reverse complement.
ATCCGATCCTCAAGCTAGCAGAGCCAGTCGACGTCGTGGATTACGTTCGCCGCCTCGAAGAGGCCATCATTCAGACCGTGCGCGAACTCGGCGTTGTCACCGCTGGGCGCGTGGACGGCCGCTCAGGTGTGTGGGTGCCATCGACCACTCGTGCTGCCGATCCGCAGGCGCCGACCCGCGACCGCAAGATTGCTGCCCTGGGCATTCGCATCACCCGCGGCGTGACCATGCACGGCCTAGCGCTGAACTGCACCAACACGCTGGAGTACTACGACCACATCGTCGCCTGCGGCATCGACGACGCCGACGTCACCACCTTGAGCTTGGAGCTCGGCCGCGAGGTCACCATGGAGGAGGCTTCCGCACCGCTTCTCGACGCCCTCGAGCGCGCGCTTTCCGGTGAGCTCACCGTCGCAGACCACTCATTCGCCTCGGCACCTGACCCCATCAAAGTGGCGAATGAAAAGGCCCGGCAAAAGCGCCTCGCACAGGCGCAACAGAGCGGTGTAAATAAACCCGAATAAAAAGCGGAATATTCCGCCACACGCCCCATTTGTATTAGTTAGAGACAATTCCGACCCCGTAGAGTGAGTTTTCGTGACTGTTAAGCCTGAAGGACGCAAGATGCTCCGCATTGAGAAGAAGAATGCGGAATCCCCCATCGAACAGAAGCCTCGCTGGATCCGCAACCAGGTCCGCACCGGCCCGGGCTACGAGGACATGAAGTCCCGCGTGTCCGGCGCTTCCCTGCACACCGTGTGCCAGGAGGCTGGTTGCCCGAATATCCACGAGTGCTGGGAATCGCGCGAGGCCACCTTCCTCATCGGTGGCGACAAGTGCACCCGCCGCTGCGATTTCTGCGACATCGCCACCGGTAAGCCGGCGGAGTTGGACCGCGACGAGCCGCGCCGCGTTGCAGAAAACATCCAGGAGATGGATCTCAACTACACCACCATCACGGGCGTGACCCGCGACGATCTGTCGGATGAAGGCGCGTGGCTCTACGCCGAGGTCGTGCGCAAGATTCACGAGCTCAACCCGCGCACCGGTGTGGAAAACCTGACCCCCGACTTCTCCGGCAAGCCGGACCTTCTGCAGGAGGTCTTCGAGGCTCGCCCTGAGGTCTTCGCTCACAACCTGGAGACCGTGCCGCGTATCTTCAAGCGCATCCGCCCAGCCTTCCGCTACGAGCGTTCCCTCGACGTCATTCGCCAGGCTCACGACTTTGGTCTCATCACCAAGTCCAACCTGATCCTGGGCATGGGCGAGACCAAGGATGAGATCGAAGAAGCACTGCGTGATCTGCGCTCTGCTGGCTGCGACATCATCACCATTACCCAGTACCTGCGCCCAGGCCCGCGCTTCCACCCAATCGAGCGCTGGGTACGCCCAGAGGAGTTCGTGGAGCACTCCAAGCTAGCTAAGGAACTCGGCTTCGGCGGCGTCATGTCCGGCCCACTGGTCCGTTCCTCCTACCGCGCTGGCCGCCTGTACGTGCAGGCTATGGAAGCACGCGGCTTCGAGCTTCCGGATAATCTCAAGCACCTCGCTGAGACCTCCCAGGGCGCAACTGCGCAGGAAGCTTCCACGCTGCTTGAGAAGTACGGCCCTTCAGAGGAGACCCCTGTGACCACGCGCATGGCCAAGACCCCGGCTAACGCCAACTCCGCCGCTGCTGCAATTCGGTAATTAGCAGCGCCGACCTTTAAAGTAGGAACCATGGCACAAGACGATAAGGCAAGCCTGAAGGCTGCAAAGAAGCAAGAGCGCGCCGCGAAACGCGAGCAGCGCAAGCAAACCCGCTCCCAGATGTGGCAAGCGTTCAACATGCAACGCAAGCAGGACAAGGCGCTGATCCCGATCATGCTCGCCGCTTTCCTCGGAATGGGCCTGCTTTTCTTCCTTATCGGCCTGCTCTTCAACGGCCAGTGGTTCATGCTCATCCTAGGTCTGGGCATCGGCGCCCTGCTCGCGATGTGGCTGTTCACCCGCCGTCTTGAGCGCGACATGTACAAGAAGGTTGAGGATCAGCCAGGTGTGGCTGGCTGGGCTCTGGAGCAGCAGCTGCGCAACACCGTGGGCATCGTCTGGAAGGTCAAGACTGCGGTTGGCGTTACTCGCCACCAGGACCTCATCCACCGTGTTATCGGCAACGCCGGCGTCATCTTCGTCTGCGAGGGTGACCGCAAGCGTCTAACCCCAGTTCTCAACACGCTGAAGAAGCGCGTGGACAAGCTCGCCGGTGGCGTGCCGGTCTACGAGGTCTGGGTTGGCAACGGCGAGGACGAGGTTCCAGTATCCAAGCTGCGCAATCACGTGATGAAGTTCCCGCGCAACTTCAAAAAGGATGAGACTTACGCAAACATCCGCAAGATTGAGGCCATGGATGACCTGCCAGGCACCACCCCGGGTCTGCCGAAGGGCCCGATGCCACGCCAGGCGCAGAACATGGCTGGCATGAACCGCCGCTTGCGCCGCGCACAGCAGCGCAAGGGCAAATAATACTTGTGCAAACCGGCCCTTTCCTTGGAATCCACCAAGGAAAGGGCCGGTTTTTGGTATTTGTAGGAGCCGCTTGGCGACGCCGCAAGATAGAAGAACTAGACCATGATCACTGCGGTGCCGGTTGCGCGGTCGTGGATACCGCGGCCGTCGGTATCGACCATTGCGGCCGGAAAGAGGAAGCCGGTGAGGATGGTGCGCGCTGCCGCGCGCCAGAATCCCACGCGCTCACCGGGGACATCAAGACGCGCCACGCCCATGCCGAGCACCAACATGCCGGGGGTGCGTGCGAAGAGCCAGCCACAGATAATGCCGACGAGGACCCACAGAGCATAGCCCAAGAACGCCGCACCGCCGAGCGCGTCGGTGAACATGATGATCAGGTTGGCTAGCAACATGCACATGATCCAATCGATGAGCACAGCGCCCGCGCGGCGTGCCACCGGCGCCAACGCACCAGCTCCCTTTTCGGGGAGCCCAAGCTTTTCACCAGGCCACTTTCCTGGGCCCTCAAAATCATCATTTTCACCTGGAATCTCGGGCCCATCGAGCCATGTTCGCTTATCCGCCATGCTGACTAATCTAGCGCCCCAGCTGCCACAAGCGAAAACCAAAAAAGTTCTCCCAAAATACCTATTGATCGATGGGCTATCGTCCGAGCGCCAATCAAAATAGGTAAACTCACTAAAAGAACATTTTTCTAAACCCTGAGGAGACAAAACAGTGTCTTTCGAGTCCGTCCAGGAGATCGTCAACTTCATTGAGGCAGAGGACGTAGAGTTCGTCGATATTCGCTTCACCGACGTCCCCGGTACCGAGCACCACTTTTCCATTCCGGCATCTGAATTCACGATGGAAGCAGCTGAAGAGGGCCTAGCATTCGACGGCTCCTCGATCCGCGGCTTTACCTCCATCGATGAGTCTGACATGACCCTGCTGCCAGACCCAGCAACCGCCATAGTGGACCCATTCCGCTCCTCCAAGACGCTGAACATCAAGTTCTTCGTCAACGATCCTTTCACCTTGGAGCCCTTCTCCCGCGACCCACGCAACGTCGCAATGAAGGCCGAGGAGTATCTCGCCTCCACCGGTATCGCTGACGTTTGTAACTTCGGCGCTGAGGCCGAGTTCTACCTCTTCGACTCCGTGCGCTACTCCACCGACGTCGAGCACGGCTTCTACGAGGTAGACACCGACGAGGGTTGGTGGAACCGCGGCAACGAGGCCGACTTCGATGGCAATCCAAACACCGGCTACAAGACCCGCATTAAGGGTGGTTACTTCCCCACCGCGCCCGTCGATAAGCACGGCGAAATCCGCGACGCAATGGTACGCAACCTGCAGGAGGCAGGATTTACCATCGAGCGTTTCCACCACGAGGTCGGCGGTGGCCAGAACGAGATCAACTACCGCTTCAACTCCCTGCTGCACGCGGCTGATGATATCCAGACCTTCAAGTACATCATCAAAAACACCGCTGCTTTGTACGGCAAGTCCGCAACCTTCATGCCAAAGCCACTGGCTGGCGACAACGGCTCCGGTATGCACGCCCACATGTCTCTGTGGAAGGACGGCAAGCCGCTGTTCTACGATGAGGCAGGCTACGGTGGCCTCTCCGACATCGCTCGTTACTACATCGGCGGTATCCTCCACCACGCACCGGCTGTTTTGGCGTTTACCAACCCAACCCTGAACTCCTACCACCGCCTTGTGCCGGGCTTCGAGGCTCCAATCAACCTCGTTTACTCCCAGCGCAACCGCTCTGCGGCGATCCGCATTCCGATCACCGGCTCCAACCCAAAGGCAAAACGCATCGAGTTCCGCGCCCCGGATCCATCGGGCAACCCATACTTCGGTTTCGCAGCCATGATGATGGCTGGCTTGGACGGCATCAAGAACCGCATCGAGCCGCACGCACCGGTCGACAAAGACCTTTACGAGCTGCCACCGGCAGAGCAGGCTTCCATCCCGCAGGCACCAACCAGCCTTGAGGCTTCCCTGCGCGCTCTGGAGGAGGACAACGAGTTCCTGACCGAGGGCGACGTATTCACTGAGGATCTCATCGAGACCTACCTGCAGTACAAGAACGAAAAGGAAATCGCTCCTTCCCGCCTGCGCCCGACGCCGCTCGAGTTTGAAATGTACTACGACTGCTAAGCCCTCTGTTTAGAGCTACCACCCGCGCTTCTGGGCGCGGGTTCTGGCGTTTTAGCAGGCTTTCGACTCCGATTCTTTGCGAGCGTACAATCAGCGGCGCCGGTCCCCTCATCTCAGTAGAAAATGAATTCAGCGCGTTAAGGTGAAGGTTATGCCTTTAACCTTTGTTTCCTTGGCCCAAGCAAACATGCCTGCGATCAGGGAGATTCTCGTGCCTTTGCCGCGCGATGGCATCTTTCTTCTAACCTCAACGCTGCTACTGGAGACCTCCTTCCCCGGCGCGCGTGACTTCTATGCCACAGCTTGGCGCTACGCCTATTCCGACTGCGAACTCTTCTTTGCGCTCGCTTCCCGCGGTGAACTACTCATCACCGTCAACGACGCCGTCCTAGTCTGCGTTGACTCTTCGCATCCGTGGACCTCCTACGAGGAGGTCTTCGACTCCATCGCCTCCGGCCGCATCTTCGTGGTCGAGGACGCAGACGTGCTTCGCGACGTCGTCAAGCACCACTAAGCTCCGCATCAGCTACCAACCTGCGTCCGAACCATCCTTCCGCCCCAAACACCCCACCTAGGCAGCACAAGACGGTCAAAGTGCACATCAACCGCTGACGCTGAGCGCACTTTCGACTGTTTTTAGCTCAGCGCAGCAGCAACCAACCCGTTAAACAGCGGGTGCGGACGCGTCGGGCGCGATTTGTACTCCGGGTGCGCCTGGGTAGCCACCATGAATGGGTGCTCAGGGTACTCAACAAACTCCACCAGCTTTCCATCAGGCGAAGTGCCGGAGAATACGAGGCCGGAGCCCTCAGCAATCTGCTCGCGGTAGGCGTTGTTGACCTCGTAGCGGTGGCGGTGACGCTCAGAGACCTCGGTGGCTCCATAGGCCGCAGCAACAACGGAGCCTTCCTGCAACGTCGCCGGGTACGCGCCCAAGCGCATGGTGCCACCCAAATCGGCCTCGCCGGCTACTGCCGCCTGCTGCTCCTCCATCGTCGCAATAACCGGCGATGGCGTATTCGGGTCGAACTCCGTCGAGGACGCATCCGAAATACCCGCCCGTCGCGCCGCCTCAAGCACCGTGCACTGCAGTCCCAAGCACAAGCCCAGGAAAGGAACCTTCTTCTCACGGGCATAAGACACCGCCGCAATCTTGCCCTCAATCCCGCGCACGCCAAAGCCGCCCGGCACCACAATCGCATCGAGCTCGCCCAGCTGGCCGGCTGCGTCGGTCTCGCAGTCATCTGAGGTAATCCACTTAATGTTTGCCTTCGCATGGTGGGAAAATGCGGCGTGGCGGATAGCCTCCGCCACCGACAGATACGCATCCTGCAGGTCAATGTACTTGCCTACGATGCCCACGGTGACCTCGCGCTGCGGGTTGTGCACGCGATCGAGCAGATCGCCCCACTGGGTCCAATCCACATCGCGGAAAGGCAGGCCTAGCTTGCGGATGACGAAGGTGTCCAGGTGCTCCTTGTAGAGCACCTCTGGGATGTCATAGATGGACGGCGAGTCTGGGCAGGACACTACGCCTTCCTCGTCTACGTCGGTCATCAGCGCGATCTTGTGCTTCAGGCCATCTGGCACCACGCGGTCGCAGCGCAGCACCACCGCATCCGGCACAATGCCGATGGAGCGCAGCTCAGCCACCGAGTGCTGGGTCGGCTTAGTCTTCAGCTCCCCCGACGTGCCCAGGTACGGCACCAGCGAGCAGTGAATGAAGAAGATGTTCTCGCGTCCTACCGCGTGGCGCACCTGGCGGGCGGCTTCGAGGAAGGGCTGAGATTCGATGTCGCCGACCGTGCCACCGATTTCAGAGATAACCACGTCCGGCACGTTGCCCTCAGCATCCGGTTCGGCCATGGCTAACACGCGGTCCTTGATTTCATCCGTGATATGCGGGATGACCTGCACGGTCTTGCCCAAGTATTCACCGCGGCGCTCCTTGGCAATCACCGATGAGTACACCTTGCCCGTGGTCACGTTGGCGTTCTTGCTCAGGTTGCGGTCGAGGAAACGCTCGTAGTGGCCAAGGTCGAGGTCGGTCTCAGCGCCGTCCTCCGTAACGAAGACCTCGCCATGCTCAAACGGATTCATCGTTCCTGGGTCTACGTTGAGGTATGGGTCGAGCTTCTGCATGGTCACGGAGAGCCCGCGGGCGATGAGCAGTTGGCCCAGCGACGCCGCCGTAAGGCCCTTACCCAGGGAGGACACGACGCCTCCGGTGACAAAAATGAACTTGGTCTGCTGACTGGAGCGCGATGGCATGATATGCGCCTTTCGGGAGTTTTGACTGCGAATGCGGCAGGCAATGCGCAACGTTATGACCCCACGATCAAAAAATCCGCGGGCGCCTCACGCGGCGACCTACGGATCTTCAGGCTATCACCGAATCAGCCCAGAAAACAATCAGACGACAGATATGCAGCTAGGAGGGCATTTTTCACTGCGGCAGGAAACGCTAATTTCGCTTCACAAATCCCATACGCGGGTGGAAGCCCTGCGGGTGCTTCATTTGGGCAACTGCATCACCGATGATCATGCGATTGCGCGCGCTTAGCGACGCCGGCATCTGCGCCACCGAGAACCACTGCGCCGCCAAGTTTTCCTCGTCAGAGACAACCGGCTCCGCCCCATCCGGAACACTCAAACGCAGGGCGGTGGACATGAACATGCACTCGTCGCCATTGCCGTAAACAACCGGCCCAACCTGACCTACTCCGAGCAGCGCCTCAGCCTTCGCATCGAGGCCAATTTCCTCTTTGACCTCGCGAATCGCTGTGGTGGTGATTTCCTCTCCCGGCTCGCAGATGCCTTCCACCGGCGCCCACGTCCCATTGTCCGCGCGCTGCACGAGAAGCACCGACGGCACTTCCCACAGCGCAGCGTTCATGGGCACGTCACGAATGATGACCGCCGTGCAAGCCGGCAGGAAGAGTTGGTCGTGGCCAATTTTTTCACGCAATGCGAGGATGTAGTCAGGAGTCGCCATGACATCTACTCTATCCCCGCCTCATTCTTTGCGGTTTATCCACAAGGTTTACTGAGCCTGGGCCACTTCGCTGCCAAGTACCTGCGGGATGAGTTCAAAGATGTCCGCGGCCGGGGTAAAGGACAGTTCCATGTCTGGATGGTCGGAACAATCATGGTTTTCCTGGATTTGCTTGGTCGTGCCAGAGACCACTCCGATAACAGCGTTGCCCCCTGGCAGCGATGCGTATATGGGTCCTCCCGAATCCCCTTGCGTACCGCAGATTCGGGCGCGCGCGGCGGTGGTCTCAAGGTGCGTATCCCCTGCATTGAGCCCACTCTTTTCCGGCCCATGGGTCAGCTCCCCGCAAGTCTCCCCAGTGATGCGCCCTAGCTTGCACAACTGCTGCGGCAATTCCTCAGTAGTGGCAAGATTCACCTCCATATACTTCGGCGTGTAGTAGCCTACGTCGCCATGCAGCTCGATGAACGCCACATCTAGGCCGTGCCCATCCTCAGCAAACAGATCGGAGTAGACCACCTCACCAACAGGTTCGGCTGGATAAGTAAACGTGCGATGAGCGTTGCCAGCCCATACTCGGTCCCCGACCTGGCCACAGTGTGACGCCGTCACCGCGAAGGTACGGCCATCTTCCAGAGTGAAAGACCACGCGGCGGTACACATCTGGAAATCAAAGTACTCACCTGGTTGTGGATCTTGGGAGGAGATATCAAGAGCCGTACCAGGCGGCATCGGCGATACCGCCGGTTTGATCGTTCCAGGGTTAGAAGCGCTGAGTCTATCCGGGGCAGTACTTGCAAGAGGGGTAGCCGCTGCCGCATCTTCTGGTGGGGATGAAGCGGTGAGGGCATTCGCGGCGTCGCCAAGCGCGTGCTGCAGAGTCTCTACAGGAATGAGCGAACAGCCGCCGACGCCAATCGCGAGCGCCACGGCGGCTAGTGGTGTGAAAAAGCGCGGTCTAAACCGCTGCATCACCATCGGTGTTCTTTCCCGGGGTCTCGCCCGTCTTGTTTTCCTTTTCCTTGTTTTCCTTTTCCATCTCGGCCATCTGCTTCATGTCGCGAATGAACTTCTCTGGGTCAAACTCGGTGAAGTATTCCGGGCCGGAGAATTGCTCTTGTGCCATGTCTTCTTCCTACTTGACGTCGGTGTTCGCGATGGAGGTGCGGATGAAGTCCTGCACCGCCGCCGCGTCGTTGGGCAGATCCGTGACGTGGCGGTCTGCGTCCATGATGCCAGCGAAACGCTCCGGAGTGGCAGGCTCGGTGCCGATCGCCTCGACAATGGTCTCGGAGAACTTGACCGGAAGGGCCGTCTCCAAGCAGATGATCGGGGTGGTGATGTTGGTCTCTTGCTGAGCGTCACGCGCGACCTTGATGCCGTCCGCGGTGTGCGGATCCACCAGATAGTTGTACGTGTCGTTGACGTCCTTAATGGTGGCCAGGCGGTCGGTGTGGGTGGAGCTGCCGGAGACGAAGCCGTACTGCTCACGGGCCTTTTCCAGCTCCTCTTTACTCAGCACGAAGCCGCCCTCTTTGAGCTTGGGACCAAAGAGCTCCGCGGTGCGCTCCGCGTCGCGGCCCACGAGGTCGAAGATGAAGCGCTCGAAGTTCGATGCGCGGGAGATATCCATCGATGGCGAGGAGGTCTTGTAGGTCTCAGCCGAGGGGCGCGGGCGGTAGTTGCCAGTGCGGAAAAACTCGTCGAGAACGTCGTTCTCGTTGGTGGCCACGATGAGTTTGTCGATGGGAAGCCCCATCGAACGTGCGATATGGCCTGCGCAGATGTCGCCGAAGTTGCCGGTAGGAACGCTGAAGGAGACCTTCTGCTCGTTGTCTGTGGTGATCTTAAGGTAGCAGTTGATGTAGTAGACAACCTGCGCCATTAGACGTGCCCAGTTGATGGAGTTGACCGTACCGATGCGGTACTCCTTCTTGAAGGCGGCGTCGTTTGAGGTGGCCTTGACCACGTCCTGGCAGTCGTCGAAGACGCCTTCGAGGGCGATGTTGAAGATGTTCGGGTCATCCAAGCCGAACATCTGGGCCTGCTGGAACGGGGTCATGCGCCCGGCTGGGGTGAGCATGAAGACGCGAATGCCCTTGCGGCCGCGCATGGCGTACTCGGCGGAGGAGCCGGTATCGCCGGAGGTGGCGCCCAGGATGTTCAGGGTCTCATCACGGCGCGCGAGTTCGTACTCGAAGAGCTCGCCGAGCAGCTGCATGGCCATGTCCTTGAAGGCCGCGGTGGGGCCTTCGGAGAGGTGGCCCACGAAGAGGCCGTCACCCAGCTCAGTCACGGGGACAATTTCCTCGCTGCTGAACTTCGGATAGGTGTACGCGCGCTTGGCGATGCCCTCGAGATCATCAGTGGGGATATCATCCACGAAGAGCTTGAGCACCTCCGCAGCCAAGGCCGCATACCCCTGTTCGGCAAGCAGCTGGCGCCACTCGTTAAGCACGGCACCGGAAAGCTGCGGATAGGATTCCGGCAGGTAAAGACCCCCATCAGGGGCTAGGCCTCCGAGGAGGATATCCGTAAAAGAGGCGGGCTGGCGGGCTGCATCACGCGTAGAAATGAACTTCACCCCCTGCATCTTAGTAGGGCGGGCGTAAAGTATCAGCCATGTCTGCGCCAAATCCACGCGAAGTTGTGACCACCAAGGCCTTATCCATTTGGGTTGCCGCGATGCTTGTCTACATCGTGGCGATTACCGGGCGTACCTCTTTTGGTGTGGCGGGGCTGGAAGCGATGGAGCGTTTCGACGTCGATGCCTCTCGCATTGCGGTCTTCACCTCGGTGCAGTTGGGCGTCTACGCGTTTGCACAGATTCCTACGGGTGTGCTCATTGATAAGTACGGCCCTCGCAAACTGCTCGTTATTGGCGCTGTCATCATGGGCGTGGGGCAGGTAGCACTGGGCTTAACCACAAATTATTGGATGGCTATTGCCGCTCGGCTTTTGATTGGCGCGGGCGACGCCACAGCTTTCTTATCCGTGATGCGCATCCTGCCATATTGGTTCCCTTTGCACCGCACGCCAATGTTTACCCAGGTGACCTCGTCGTTGGGTCAGCTCGGCCAGTTCGTCTCCGCTATTCCTTTCGCTGCGCTTTTGGGGTGGACTGGATGGACCACGGCCTTTGTAGCTTTGGGTGCGGCGGGCATCCTCATCGCATTAGCTGCGGCGGTTGCCGTAGCAGACACACCTGAATCTCTAGGCATCATCGAAACTCCCACCGAGCAGCCCAATTCGCAGGCGCATTCCTTGGCCACCAGCCTGGCCATGGTGCTGCGTTCCCCCGTTGCATGGCAAGGATTTTTCATCCACTTCTGTGGCCTTTTGGGTGCGACTGTATTTGTCATGTTGTGGGGAATGCCGTTCATGACGGAGGGACTAGGAATCTCCAAGGTGCAGGCCGGAACGGTGCTGACCTTTTATACGATTTGCATGATTACGTTAGGGCCAATTCACGGCAAGATTTCCTCGCGCGCACAGGGTTTCCGCGACTGGATGGCACTGTTTTTCACGACACTCAACATAATGTCGTGGACGGCTTTCTTCCTCTGGGGCAACAGCTTCTTCAGCCTTTTCATCCTCATGGTGGCTATTTCCTTGTGCTCGCCGTGCTCGAACTATGGCTTCGACATCGTGCGCGAGAACATGGAACGCAGCGTGGTGGCCACGGCAACAGGCTTGGCCAACATGGGTGGATTCATCTCTTCGATGGTGGCAGCGCAAATTTTTGGCATGGTGCTCGATAGCCGTGGCCACGCGCCGCACTACGAACTGGGCGACTTCCACGCGGCCGCTGTAACTTCCCTCATCATTTGGCTTGCGGGCATGCTCGGCATAGTTGTCACGCACTTCCTGCGCAAGCGCGGCGGCGGCTACCGCCCAAAGGTGACCGTGGTCAGCGTTTCCTAGTTGATGAGGAAGTTAATGGTCTCCTCGGGGGCGTCGAGAAGCTCCCGCGTGGCGACCACGGGCTCGGCTTGGTCGAAGGGAATTTTTTCGAAGCCGGACTCCCCTAGCTCGACGATGTCGGCGCCTGGCGCGGCCAGCAGAATCGGTGAGTGCGTTGCGATGATGAACTGCGCACCACGCAGCGCTGCTTGGTGAATCTCGGCGATGAGTGCCATCTGTCGAATTACTGACAGTCCGGCTTCGGGTTCATCGAGGATATAAAGTCCACGTCCATCGACGTATTCGCCGAGAACGTCAAAGACGGACTCGCCATGAGAGCGGCTGAGAAGATCGACGTCGAAGGGCAGGTGGCTGCGGCCGCCACGCTCCTTTGGTTGATTCGCGGCCTTGAGCACAGATTCGTGGGTCTCGGCGCGCAAGAAATAACCGCGGTGGAGGTTGCCGTTAAGGGAGCACTTCAACACACGTGCCAGACCGCGCAGTGGCGCGCGCTCGCGGTCTGGGTCGTCGTACCGTCCGCCCAAGGGCGAGAAACGCAGTGCCACAGCGATCGCTTCTAAAAGCGTGGACTTACCCGCGCCATTCTCCCCCACCAAGCAGGTCACCGGCGCTGTGAACTCGAAGTAGGGCAGGTCGATGAGGTATTGCACGCTGGGCAGGTCCAGCAGATAGTCTTCGAAGGGAGGCTCGGAAATGCTAATCGATTGCAGCAGCATAGCCCTACTATATTTGTCGACGTTATGCGCGGCGCGTTGATACCGAGCAGCTAATGCGACTTATCTTCTACACCTCGCAACGCCGCGCCCAGGTTTTCGCCCGGATGGTGCGCACTTGGGTCTTTGCTCGTGGGGATTTCCACGCTGGATTCAAGCGGCATCGCATTGACAGCATAAGAAATACCGAATCCGCCGCTAATGGGGATGGCAATCGCTAGGCCAATGCCACCGATTGTGCCGAGTTTTTCGCGCCAAGTCATGTTCCTCCTCCACACGAAGTGCGTTATGCATTCGTTACCTTTATGACCTTTATGACATTGAGGTTAAGGTCCTGGGCTGGAGAAAACTTCGAGCCGCCCTGCACGGCGACTGTGTATTGATGGGAAGTCTTACAGGTAGAGGTTGCCAGGTGGAGGTCTAGAGCCCAACAATCAGCGGAACCATTGAGCCGGTGAGCTTTCCGCAACGATGGTGTCCACGGCGGGGTTGATGAGGCCTGCGTCAAAAGCGGCAAGCACTGCCTCAGCCTCAGTGCGATTGAGGGTGCCCTGCTCTTGGGCCTTTTTGAGAATCTGCACCATCGTCAAACGCGCTTCAGTACGATTCGAAGCAGACTCGAATATTTCCCGGGGCATCGACTCAATAGGAATTCCCAGCGCTTCCGCAAGGGAATACATCCGGTCCTCATCATCTACGTTGGTGGGAGAATAAGGATTCTCGATCTGCAGCACACCACCGGCGATTGCCTCTTCTACCGTCTGGGCATTCGCTGGCGGGTGATGGCGCGTAGTGGCGAACCACCCAACCGCTACGGCGATGACTGACATAGTAATGACAAGCGCCCAGACTGCGGCAATCTTGTTTTTCTGCACGGTGATGAGTCTACTTCCCTGTTAAATACTCGGACCAAAGGTACCAAAAGAGCTGCCTCCGCGTGGCGGGTCGAGTCGCTCAGAGAGAATATCGATAATGGAACGGATAGCGTTATCGCCCAGTGGCCGCTCAACACTATGCCGCGGATGCGCGGTGGCCTGTGGGTTTTCCGCTTGCGGCTTTTCGGCGCGCGGGGAGGACACATCTACCCGCAGGTGGGTGCCGTCAAGGACCAGGTCGGCGTCGTCAGTAGCGCTCGCAGCACGCGCGGCGGCGAGGAATGCCTCAAGGTCAGCGAGGGTGGCGGTGGTGATGTCAAGGGACAGGTTCAAGGACATGGTGAGCTCCTTCTGGTGCGCTGGACAGTGTTTTCGCTTTCCAAGCCTAGGCACTACACGGCGCTACCGACAGGGCCCAGCGCACAATTCGGGGATAAATCAGGGTGAACCCTTAGCGCTCGTCGTGCTCGAAGCTTTCCGCTTCGCCCCAGAAGACCTCGTCGACTACCTTGCGGGCGTGGCGCGTTGTCTTGAGATAGACGTCCAAGAACTCCTGGTTTTCCTCCGGCGCCCATCCGGCAGCGCCCGCCACCTGGGCCAGCTGCGGGCCTGGAGTGGGTAGCTGATCCACGCGTTTGCCACGCACCAACACAAGGGCGTTGCGGGCATCGGTGGCCATGAGCCATGCTTCGCGCAGTATCTGTGCCTGGTGCGCAGGGACAAGCTCATGCTTTTCGACGGCGTCCAGAACCCGCAGCGTCGAGGGATCATGCAGGTCCTCGAATTCGTGGGCATGCATCATCGTGAGCAACTGCACGGTCCACTCGATATCTGTAAGCCCACCGCGCCCCAGCTTGGTGTGGGTATTGCGGTCCGCGCCACGTGGCAGGCGTTCGTTGTCCACGCGTGCTTTCATGCGGCGAATCTCGCGGATGGTTTTCTCGCTCACGCCGTCGGTTGGGTAGCGGAACTTGTCCACCATGGCGAGGAATTCGTCGCCGACACTGCGGTCACCGGCCACGAACGCAGCGCGCAGCAGCGCCTGCATCTCCCAGGCCTCGCCCCATTCGCGGTAGTAACGCTCATAAGAGGCGATGGTACGCACGACGGCGCCGGAGCGCCCCTCTGGGCGCAGCCCCAGGTCGACATCGAGTGGCGGATCGCCGGAGGGCTTCGACAGGCGCCTGCGCAGCTTGTCGATGATCCCGATCGCCCACTTCACAGCCTCAGTTTCATCGTTTCCGGTGGCCGGCTCCGCAACGACTATCACGTCCGCGTCAGATCCGAATCCGAGTTCCATGCCGCCTAGGCGGCCCATGCCGATGACGGCGATGCGCGCGGGCGGGTTCTTCTCTCCTACCTCGTTGAGCCATACGCGAACCTCGGCGCGCAGGGCGGCTTCCAGAACGGCATTCCAAATCGTGGACAACTCATAACAAACCTGCTGCACAGGCATAAACCCCAGAAGGTCAGCTGCAGCGATGCGGGCTAGCTCCACGCGGCGCAGGGAACGCGCAACGCGCACGGCCTTGTCGGGGTCGGCGTGGCGCTTGGTGGAATTGACCAGAGACTTCGAGACTTGCTCGGGCTTGGTCTCCAGGAGCTTCGGGCCGGAGGCGCCGTCGGAGAGCTGCTTGACGACGTCGGGAGCGCTAATGATGAGATCCGCAGCAAACGGGGAGGTGCCCAGGATAATCATGAGCCTTTGGCCCACGATTCCCTCGTCACGCAGCATGCGCAGGAACCATTGGCGGTCATACGCAGCTTCAGAAAGCTTGCGGTAGTTAAGCAGGCCCATATCCGGGTCAGCAGTCGAGGACAACCAGCCCATGAGCGTAGGCAGCAAGATAGCCTGGATCTTGGCCTTGCGGGTGGTGCCCGCAGCCAGGGAGGTCAGGTGCTCAAAAGCGCGGTCTGGGTAGGCGTAGCCAAGGGCGCCCAGCTGCAGCTTTGCTGCCTCTGGGGAAAGCTTGAGCTCGTCTGCAGACATGGCCACCACGGAGTTGAGCAGTGGGCGGTAGAACAAGCGCGAGTGTAGGTCTTGGATGCGCAAACGCGTTTCCTTCAGGTACTTGTTCATGCGCTCGGCAGCGGACTTATTGCCCTGCGGGTTGAAGCCGGCAATGATGGCCAGCCACTTGAGGGCGGCCGTGTCATCCGGCTCTGGCAGCACGTGGGTGCGGCGGAAACGCTCGAGTTGGAGGCGGTGCTCAAGCAAGCGCAGGAACTCGTAGGCGTCAATCAGCTGGTTGCCGTCTTCGCGTCCCACGTATCCGGCAGCGACCAATGCGGTAAGGGCATCAACGGTGGACAAAACGCGCAGCGTTTCGTCAGAGCGGCCGTGTACCAGCTGGAGCAGCTGGACAGCGAACTCGACGTCGCGCAGGCCGCCCTCGCCCAGCTTAAGCTCGCGCTGGCGCAGCTCCTTGGGCACGTTCTCCAGTACTCGGCGACGCATGGCTTGGACGTCTTCGACGAAGGAGTCGCGCTGCGATGCGGTCCAAACCATCGGGCCGATCTGGGCAAGGTACTCCTGCGCCAAAGGCAGGTAGCCGGTCTGCGGGCGAGCCTTGAGAAGGGCCTGGAACTCCCAGGTTTCGGCCCACCGCTTGTAGTAGGCAACGTGGGATTCGAGGGTGCGAACGAGCGCACCAGACTTGCCTTCGGGCCGCAGGTTCGCATCGACTTCGAAAAAGCATGCGGAGCCTACGCGATTGAATTCGGAGGCGACCCTGGTGATTTTCGGGGTGACGACGTCGCTGACAAAGATGACATCGACGTCCGAGATGTAGTTCAGTTCGCCCGCTCCGCACTTGCCCATCGCCATGATGGCCAGCTTGGCGTCGAGGGGGTCCTCGCCAAACACGGTGCGGACGGCGACGGCGAGCGCTGCGGTCAGAGCGGCGTCGGCAAGCGCAGTCAGCAAATGCGTAACTTCCTGAAACTTCACACGTGGCTGCGGATGCGCCTGGCCTTTGCGAGAGTAGAACGTACCGGCTACATCGTGTGCGGCGATGCGCATCATAAGCGTGCGATACGTGGATTTGAGGGCGACTTTGTGGTCCCCTTCCGCGGCCCGGTAGGTGCCCGCCGTACTGAGGTCGGAAGAGGCGGTATCCGGTGTGGATTCCGATTCCGAGCCAGTGGGCTCTGCGGAGTCTTCTGACTGCGCGAACTCAGCCGGAGTAGCGCTGACGCAGCCCAGCATTTCCTGCAGCATCTCAGTGGGTGTGGGCAAGGGCTTTGCAAGCTCAGACCACAGGTGAGGATTGGCCGCCAGGTGGTCGCCAAATGCGGAGGAGGCGCCCAACAACGCCAGAGTGCGCACGCGCAATGCTTCGTCTGCGCGCAGCTCGGCATCAAGCTCAGGCGCTGCCTCGTAGATCCGGATCAGCGTATTGAGCGTAAGGTCTGGGTCTCCGGAGGCGGCCAAGGTCCACAGCAGATCAAGGGACTCTGGATTGTTCCATCCCAATTGCTCAAGATCTGCCAACGCGGTGGAACGCGTCAGGCCAAGGGTGGCTGGTGATGGAACGGCAATGGGACGCATGAAATTCCTTGAAGGTTTCCCGTTTTAGTAGTTAAGGTTCAACTCGAAGTTAGTGATCTGCTGCTGGTAGGAGTGCCATTCGTCCCACTTGGCGCGCAGGAAGTACTCGAAGACATGCTCGCCCAAGACCTCTGCCATGAACTCCGACTTCTCGAACTCACGCAGCGCTTGGTCCAGGCTGACCGGCAGGTCACGGTAGCCCATTGCGCGGCGCTCTCGGCGAGTGAGCTGATGGACATCGTCCTCAGCGGGATCACCGAGCTCGTAGCCTTCTTTGATGCCACGCAAGCCGGCTGCCAAAAGCACCGCGTAGCCCAAAAATGGGTTCATTGCCGAATCCAGGGAGCGGATCTCTACGCGGCGTGACTCCGCCTTCCCCAAACGGTAGGTAGGCACGCGCACCAGCGCGGAGCGGTTGGATACGCCCCAGGTTGCCGAGCCGGGCGCCTCGTTGCCGAACATCAGGCGCTTGTAGGAATTGGTCCACTGGTTGGTAACTGCCGTCATCTCCACGGAGTGCTCTAGGATGCCCGCGATGAACTGCTTGGCCGTGGTGGACAAGGAGAATTCATCGTCTGGATCATGGAATGCATTGTGCTCGCCCTCGAAAAGGCTCAAGTGCGTGTGCATGCCGGAGCCTGGCAAGTGTTCAAAAGGCTTCGGCATGAACGTGGCCTGGACTTTTTGGTCAGCAGCCACCTGTTTAATGACGTGGCGGAAGGTCATGATGTTATCGGCCATGGTCATTACGTCGGCATGGCGCAGATCGATCTCCTGCTGGCCCGGCGCGGTTTCGTGGTGGCTGAACTCGGTGGCGATGCTCATTGCCTCAAGCGCTGACATGGCGCGGCGGCGGAAGCTTGGCGCACGATCGTGGGTGGCTTGGTCAAAGTAGCCGCCGTTATCCGTCGCGATGAGATTGGTATTGTCTAGCGACTGTTCCAACAGGTAGAACTCAATTTCCGGTGCGGCCATGCAGGTAAAGCCCTCATTGGCGCTCTCAGTTACCTGGCGGCGCAGGATATGGCGCGGATCCACCATGGAAGGTTGGCCATCCGGCTGCGCGATATCGCAGAACATTCGCGCTGAGATAATGTCCGGATCATCCTGGTCGAAAGGCATGATCTGGAAGGTCGACGGATCTGGCAGCGCCAAAGTGTCCGACTCGGAAATACGAGAGAAGCCTTCAATTGATGAACCATCGAAGCCCACGCCCTCTTCAAAAGCAGACTCCAGCTCAGAAGGGCTCATGACCACGGACTTGAGTGCGCCCAAAATGTCAGTGAACCACAGGCGAATGAAACGAATATCGCGTTCTTCGACCGTGCGCAGGACGAATTCATGTTGGCTGTTCATGTTCTAAACCTTACCTTCGAATCGAACGAGCGTTGTGCACTCTATCGGACACTTTTGGGGCACTTCTTTGCCCAGTTCAGCAAAGCATCGCGGGGGCGAAGAGCGGGGGCGAAAGCATGCAGTGGTGTCCGTTCGCCGTGCTTCCCTATTGGCACATACGAACACACGTACTAAAGAGAGGAAAGTATGTACCGCTCACACAACCAGACCCAAGACCGCGCCCAGCAGGCACTAACTAACCAAGCAGTAGATCTTGTAGTCGCCGCCGCGGGGAAAGGATGGTCACCCTACGACCTACTGCACGTATTAGGAACCGCAAGCCACCCCATCCTCTTCCGGGCAGCCCCACGCATCCCGGCACGCATTACTTCACCTGCGTTGAGAAAAGATTGGCTGATGTTAGCCCCTCCCAAGCGTGCACCCATTTCCATGCCGAAGACAAAGCTGCGTGCGATAGTCGATCAACTGGCAAAGCTTCCCCTGCTACGCGATACTGAGCTACTCGCTGGTGCGCCGGGCACGAAGTCTGCAGGTGGCGGCTCCAAGCAAGAAAAGATTCGGGAAAAGGTGGCCAATTTGCTGCGTAAAGCCGAGTCCACACCTTTCGAAGATGAGGCGGATGCGTTGATAGCCAAAGCCCAATCCTTGCAACAGCGCTATCGCATTGACGAGGTTTTGGACGCAGACCAGGTGGATTGCCTTGCCCGGCGCGTGTATATCCATACGCCGTATGTGAAGCATCAAGCCACTCTGCTCGGCGTCATTGCCCACCACAACGGGTGCGCCACGGTACTCGTGCATGGCAAAGGCCTAGCGAGCGTCATTGGATCCGCAACAGATACGGCACACGTAGCCCAGCTCTTTGATTCACTTAACCGCCAGTGTGACTGGTACATGCGCTCGGGCAACGGAGCCGCGGAAGCGCGACGTCGCGGCGACACCGCCGCATATCGGCGTAGCTTCTTACTGGCCTATGCCGCTCGCATTGGTGAGCTACTTGATGAAGCCAACTTCGAAGGTCTCGCAGACGCCGCTAATGAACACAGCGCAGAGAATGGAAACGATGCAGCCGGCCGTGAACTTGCGCGCCGCGCTATTCCGGCTCTATATGGCCGACAAGTCAAGTCTGAGGAAACACGCAATCGACTCTTTCCGCACCTTTCCTCAATGTCCTTATCAGCTTCTAGTTGGGCAGGCGTCAATGACGGCGTGAACGCGGCCGAAAAGTCCCATCTTTCAGGCGATTCGCGGGGATTAGATGGTCCCCGCGAGGTTGCTAGTTAATGGCTGCAAATGCAAACACATTTGCTCCGCGGGCCAGGTAGGCTACTGATAAGTAATCCAGATTATTAATACGTACTGACAAAGGTGTGTGCATGTCCACCAAGACTTTCCTCGAAGTCGAAGCAAAGTTCGCCGTTGCTGAGTCCATCCAGTTGCCAGAGCTGACTCGACTCAGCGGCGTCGATCACATCGCTGAAACCCGCAAACACGCACTTTCCGCCATCTACTACGACACTGAGGATCTGCGCCTGACCCACGCCAAGATCACTCTCCGTCGCCGCACTGGTGGAAACGATGATGGCTGGCACCTCAAGATTCCGGGGGCCCAGGGCCGCACCGAAATCCATGCGGAGCTAGGTGACCCAGTTGATGGCCGCTACGAGGTCCCGGCTGAGCTCCTCCGCGAAGTTCGTTCCGTTGTTCGCAACCACGCTCTCGAGCCCATCGCCCAGGTCGACAACAACCGCACCGAGCTTGTCCTCGCGGATGCACAGGGCAAGGCTGTCGCGGAGTTCTGCGACGACCATGTCACGGCATTCTCTTTCCTTCTCGGCGGCGGCCAGCAGTCTTGGCGCGAGTGGGAAGTTGAGCTCGCAGGTGATCTGCCAGGCACCAAGGATGGTTCCCGCTTCATCCGTGAGGCAACCTCCCTTCTCATCGGAGCTGGTGCTCGCGTCTCGGCATCCCCGTCCAAGCTGAAGACTGCGCTGGGCGATTCCATCGACAGCGCTCCCCTTCCCCCAGCGCTAGCGCATTCCAACGTGGAACCAGACTCTGCGGCTGCGGCAGTGGTCACTGCTTTGAAGGCAAACCGCGACAAGCTTGTTGACTACGACCCACGCGTTCGCCGCAATGAGTGGGATTCCGTTCACCAGATGCGCGTTGCGACCCGCGAGTTGCGCAGCCACATTCAGACCTTCCACGGCATCGTTGTTGGTCCTGAGATCGAGCGCATCGAAGCGGAGTTGAAGCAGCTCGCCAGCATCCTCGGCGTGGCGCGTGACGCCGAAGTTGTTGAGGAACGTTGGCTCAACCTCCTCGCTTCCGAGGACTCCAACACGTTGGACGATGCAACGCGCGAGCACATCTCTCATGACATGGGGACGGCCTTCCGCAGGGCACACCGCCACGTAGTTGCTGCACTGGATTCTGACCGCTACCTGGCGCTGCTCGATTCTCTCGACCAATTCTTGGCTAACCCACCAGTGGCTGAAGACTCCGAACTCGAGTTTTCTGAAGCTGACGACGCAGCTGTAATCTCGAGCGTCACCCCAGCCGAGCCAACTGCTGAATCCGCAGCCGAGGATTCCCAAAAGCCTGCGAAGAAGGATGAAGAGCCACATGACATGGACACTGTCATGGCGCTGCACCTGAATGAGGCCTACAAGAAGCTGGTCAAGCGCCACGAGAAGGCAGTTAAGAACTGGGATAACCTAGAGCTGACCCTGCACGAGCGCGAGAACTACTTCCACGACATGCGCAAGGCTGCCAAGAAGCTGCGTTATGCCGCTGAGGCCGCTGGTTCTGCAACTAACTTGAAGACCAAGAACCTGTATAAGGCTTGCAAGGACATGCAGTCTGTCTTGGGCGACTTCCAGGATTCAGTGACTTCGCGTGACAAGCTGCTTGAGCTGGCTAATACCGCTCGTCGCCGTGGCGAAGACACCTTTGGCTACGGTCTGCTCTACCAGCGTGAGCGCGCGATTGGCTTGGAAGCACTCGATGACTACGCGGAGTCTTTCAAGGCTATCAAGTCCGCATTCAAGCCTTTGAGCAAAAAGCTGAAGAAGTAGGCCTAAGCATGGGTGTTTGCTGACAAGGCAAACGAAAACGGCGCCGCTTCCTACATGGTGATGTGGGAAGCGGCGCTATTTTGGTGTTTAGTCCTCAGCCTCGTCGTAAGCATCTGCTGCCTCATTGCGGGCCTTGGCAATCTCGATGGCGCGCTCGGCCTCTTCGCGGGTGGCATACGGGCCCATGCGGTTATCCCAACCGCTTTCGGCGCCCTGGGTTACCTGGCCAGTGGAAGTGTCGTAGTACCACTGCTTATCTGAATCAGTCATTGTCAGACTCCTTATCGCTTGAGCCCCATGTTTCCACCCGGTCAGCCGACATCGCAGGTGGCGGTGGCCGGCGGCCACCCTAGGGCGATGAGGGTTGCCACCACCTTACAGACAGATCCCCGGCAGCGTCCGGCGGGCATCACGCTAGACTATGAAGGTCCCGAGTCCCAGCAGCATTACAAGGAGATCCGCCCACCATGCCCATGTGGTCCACGCCTTCTACCCCAGCCGCGGAGCGAATCCGCGCTGCCCACCTCGAACTAGTAGGCACGGAACCTGCGCATATTGCCAGCGCACCAGCAACTTGGTCGCTCATCGGCGAGCACATCGATCACTTCGGCGGTGTAACAGTAATGGGCGTTGCGGATCTCAACGCGGCTGCTGCAGTCAGCCCCCGCGACAACGGCACCATCGCCGTCCACATCGTGCCCGCCCACGGCGAGACCATCCATGACTCCATCAGCTTCAGCGAGCTGACCAAACGCGCCGCTGAGCAGCTTCCTTCCGTCGACTCCGAAGGTCAGCCCGTCATTCCCCCGGCACCCGTCGGCGGCATCGCTGCCCGCTGGGGCGGCATCGCACACACCATGATCAACCGTCAGCTGCTCTCCCGCGAGACCGCCGGCGTCGACATCACCGTGGTCAACGACATTCCATTCGAGTCCGGCCTCGGCGCGCTGGCCGCTGGTGACGTCGCCGTTGCCCTCGCATTGCTCGGCGACGCTGAGGATCTCCACGACGCTCCCCTGCGCGCCCGCATCGCTGACGTGTGCTCCCAGTCCGTGGGCACCTTCGCCGAATACCCCGCGCTGCGTGCCCGCCACACCGCGGCCCTGCGCGGCGTCGGCGAGACCGTGACCATCGTCGATTACGCCGACGGCTCCGTCACCCAGGCCCCGCACCCAGTCACCCGCGAAATCGCCGCCTTCGCTGTCACCGTCCCCGGCGACTTTGACGCCACCCCCGGCGTCGCCGCCATCCGCCAGCGCGAGCGCTTCATCGACGACGCCTGCCACGCCTTCGGCGCTGAATCGCTACGCCTGCTTCCCGACGCCTCCCAGCGCGTCCTCGACTGGCTCAAAGCCGTGCACAAGGTCCATGGCTCGCAGAACCAGCCTTCCCTCGCTGAGGCCGCAGAGTGGCTGACCTTCTACACCGAAGAAAACGAGCGCGCCCAAGAACTAGCCCGCGCCCTGCGCTCCCGTCGCGGAGCTGACCTCTTCCCGCTGCTCAACCAGTCCCAGACTGCCCTGGCCACCGTCTACGGCCTACACACCGCCGAGAAGATCGCCGAGCTCGTCACCGTCCGCGGCGCCCGCTCCGCGCGCTCTGCGCACGCCGGAACCTCGCAGGCAGTCATCGCCTTCGTCCCTGCCACCAAGGCGGAGAACTTCGCCGCCGACCTAGCCGAGGATGGCCTCCTCGTGGTGCCGCTGCATGGCGGCGAGCCAGCCACCACGCACTAGGCCACGCTAGAACTGTTATGTCCATGGGCTTTTTGGACACGGAG